>NZ_RAWN01000017.1:0-72645 GCF_003668895.1 Corallococcus sp. AB045 | reverse complement strand
CGGGGGTTCCACGCCACTGGCGGACAGCGGGGCACGGGGAGGCGGCGGGGGTTCCACGCCGCTGGCGGACAACGCGACCCGGGGCGCGTGTCCGGCGCGCGGGGCGCGTTCCACGCGGGACGGGGCTTCGCGGACCTGCGTGCCCGCGTTCTTGGAGGAACGGGCGTTGTCCTCGGGGGTGGACGCAGCGGAGGCGGCCTTGCTCGACGCCGGGGCTTCGGGCTCCGCGTCCAGCGAGAGCGATGCTCCGAAGGCCGTGGTCCTTTCGCGCGGAGGTGTGGCGGCGGCTCGCGGCTTGCGGTCGGGCGCGGAGGTTGCGTCGTCCTGCGTGGGGCCGGGTTCCTGGGCCGAGCCGCCGCGAGACAGCTTCGCGGCCCGAGCCATGCCGCTGGGAGCGGGGGCGGACTCCGAGAGGGAGACAGGGCTCTCCGCTGGCGCCTTCGCGGCGCGACGGGGGGAGTCCGCGTCTTGCGAAGTGCTCGCGACCGAGCCGTGACGGCCGGATGGAGCCTTGGGCTGGCGGGTGGCGTCCGTGCTGGATGCCGTGGCGCCGACGGAGGCGTGACGGCCGGACGGAACCTTCGGCTGGCGTGCGGCATCCGCGCCGGATGCCGTTGCGCCTACGGGAGCGTGACGACCGGACGGGGCCTTTGGCTGGCGGGTGGCGTCCGTGCCCGGCGCTGCGGTACCGACTGGCGCGTGACTTCCGGAGGGTGCCTTGGGCTGGCGCGGTGCTTCCGTGGGGAACGGTGAGGTTCCTACCGGCGCATGACGTCCCGAGGGCGCCTTGGGTTGCCGAGGTGCTTCCGTGGACGTCGCTACGGTGTCCACCGGCGCATGACGTCCCGAAGGGGCCTTGGTTGGGAGGTCGACCTCCGCGCCCGGCACTGTATCCGCGAGGGACACAGGGCTTCCCACCGGAGCCTTCCCGGATGCGGGGCGGCGCTGCGCTTCCGCTCCCTGGGCGGCGTCTCCTACCGACGCGTGCCGTCCGGAGGGGGCCTTGGCGACATCCGCGACCGGGGCATGGCTTCCCGAGGGGGCCTTCCCAGGCTGCGCCGCGGCTGGAGACGCTCCCGCGCCTCGCTCTGATTCCTTCCGCGACGCACGCTCAGCCGTGTCACTCCGAGCCCCCGCGCGCCCTCGCTTCTTGTTGCCAGGAGCCGCGTCGGGTTCCTCGCCAGCCGTGTTCGTCGAGCCGACCTGCGCTGCCGCGTTGCCGCGTCCCTTGCGCGCAGTCGCGCTGGCCCCTGGAGCCCCGGCCTTCTGGCCCGCGCCGTCCTTCGCTCCGGTCGAGCGCTTCTCCGGGGCATTGGCGGACGAGGCCTCCGCCGCCTGGAGCAGCGACGGGACGTCCGTGTTGGACGTCACCTCGTCGGACAGGTCCTTGCGCTTCGCCGCGGGCACCCGGCCCGTGGCGACCGGCGGCGCGACGAGCACCGACGGTGGCGGCACCCCGCCGGCCTGCGAAGGCGCCGGACGCGCGGGCTCCGGCGATGGCGGATGGGCGCGCTGCTCGCGGGACTTGCGCAGACTCTCGGCGCGGCGCGCGTAGAGGCGGGCCTTCTCGGTGTTGTGCAGCACCTCGCGGCAGAAGAGCGCGAGCCGCTCCCACGTGTGCTGGCGCTCCTCGTCGTCTTCCGTCGCGGTGGCCGCGTTCTCCAGCGCCCAGGCGGCCTCGCCGAATTGCTCGCGCTCGGTGCAGCGGTCCGCGAGCAGCAGCCAGGCTTCCTTGTGCCCCGGCTCGAAGCGCACGGCCTGGCGCAGCTCCGCCAGGGCCGCTCCCGCGTCGCCCATCGCCTCCAGCGTGGCGATCCGCTCCAGGTGCGCCTTGCGCGCGGCCGGTCCCCGAGGCTCACGGGCGAGCTGCGCGTGCAGCAACGCACTCAGCGCGGGCAGGTCGCCCAGGCGGCGCGCGAGCGCCAGCAGGTGCTCCCGGGGTTGCTCATTGTCCGGGCTCTCCGCGAGCACTTCCGCCCAGGCCCACTGCGCGATGCGCAGGTCGCCCAGGGACTCCTCCGCGGTCCGCGCGAGCACCCGCAGCGCGTCCAGGCGATCCGGCGCGCGGCGCGGCGCGGCGGCACAGGCGGCGCGCAGGCGCTCGACCTGGGCGAAGCGCTCGTCGTCGGACACGCTGCGCACCAGCCCCGCGAGCACGGGCAGCATTCCGGGCACGAGCGCATCCGCCGCCTCGAAGTCCTCGCGCGCCTTCGCGGGGTTGCCCATGTTCAGCTGCCGCTCGCCTCGCGTCAGCAGGGCCACGGCGCGGGCCCGCGAGGTCCTCGCCCGGGAGATCGCGTCATCGAGCGCACGGCGCACGAGCGAGGCGTCCTCTCGCTGCGACAACAGCCGGACCTGTTCACGCAACGCCGTGCGCTCACCGGTCAGCTCGACGATCTCCCGGTACATGCGCGCGGCGCCCGCGGAGTCCTGGAGCTCGTTCTCCATCACCTCCGCGAGCCGGGTGAGGGCTTCGGCGCGCTCGGGTGCGTCCTTCGCGCGGTCCGCGCGCTTGAGGTACAGCTGGGCCAGCTCGCGCCAGGCACTGCGAGCGATGAGCTGGGCCTCCTGGCGCTGGGACCAGGCCCGCTCCGAGCCTTCGTCCGCGGTGCGTGCCGACGCAGCTGCATCCGAAGCCGGGGGCTCGGAGGGCTTCACCGAGGGGACGCGCGTGGAGTCGCGCCGGGGCGCGGCGGTGGCGGCCTGCGCGGGGGAATCCGCCTGAGGGAAGACGACTTCCGAAGTCGATTCCTCCTCGTCGAACGCGGGCTTCGAAGCGGCGGGGACCAGCACGGAGGCCCGTCGCGGAGCGGATGGCTTCCCGTCACGGGACTGCGTTGACGCGGAAGCGCCCTTCTCCGCTTCGACACGCTCGGGAGGGATGATCTCCGAGGTCGCCTCTTCGTCGTCGAACGCCATCGCTGGCGCACCCGGCACCAGCACCGCGCTGGACGGACGCGGAGGGAGCACTTCCGACGTCGCTTCGTCCGGGTCGGGGGCACTCGGCGGACCGCCCGGCACCCGCACCGCATCCGGCTGGCGTGGGGACGGCTCGTCAGGAGCGGAGGTCTTCGAGGGTGCCGCCGTCATCGCGGCCGGAGACTCCTCGGAGGGCTTCTGCGACGAAGGCTTTTCGTCGACGGCCTGTGCGGCATCGGCAGGCGGCGCTTCCTCGAGCTTCTTGCCGAAGACCTGCGTCGCCTCGAACAACGGCGAAGCCGGTGGCGCGGCAGCAGGCGCCGGCGCCTCAACCTTCCCGTCGGGCGTCCGCACCGCATCCGACGCCGCTGCTTCAGTCGTCGTCGCAATGGCCTTCACTTCGGACGCTGCTGCCGTGTCCGGAAGCAGTGGCGTCTGCGTCGCACTCGCTGGCGGTGTTCCACCGACGTGCTCGGCCGCATCCGCTGACGACGATGCCGTTTCGACGCGCTCAGGCGCCTTTGCCTCGCCTGACAACATCAATGCGCTCAACGCCGCGATGACGTGTTCGGGCACCGCCGCGGACGGCGATGCGCCTTGCGGCGCGACGACGGACGCAGGCGCATCCGCGACGTTCACGGACGACGATGCACCCGAGGCCGCTGAGTTCACCGCATCATCTGACGCCCGCGCCTCGACCGCTGACGACGACCCATCCGATGCAGCAGGGCCCATGTCGCTCGGCGCCTGCGCCTCATCTCCAGGGCGCACCGTGTCCGGTGCCTTCTCGCCAGCCTCCTGCGCAGCGGAGCCTTCCCCCTTGAGGCGGGGTGACCCGGCGAGCCCGGCACCGGAGTCCGTCTCACTCCGTGCACCGGAAGCTCCCGCCGACACGGGCTCCGGAATCGTCCTCGCTCCCCGTGGCGGCGTCACCACCCGGGCCTTGCCCGGCCCTTCGTCTTCCCAGGGGAACTCCGGTCCTCGCGACGCCGTCCGTGCCGGTTCCGCCCACTCGCCCAGCGGGACCTGCACCGTGGCGGCCCGGGGAGCCCACGCCTGCGGGGCCGGCACCGAAACCACCGGCATCTCCACCACCGTGTTGCCCAGCTCCGGATCCGACAGCGCCAGCGCGGACACCTCCACGGTCTTCGTCCGGGACTCCTCGTCCTCCGCCAGGGGCTGCGGCGACGGCACCGACTTCGCCTTCGCCACCCGCTCGCGCAGCACGTCGAGCACGAAGCGGGCCCGGGCGTCATCCGGCGCGTCCATCAACAGCCCGTTGAGCACCGCCGCGGCGCGCGCTTCCTGGCCCGTGCGCCGCAACACCCGCGACAGCTGGCGGCGCACCTCGCGGCGCACCTCGCCCCGCTCCGTCACCATCGCCGCGTCCAGCAGGGTGATGACCGCGCGCTCCGTGCCCGCCTTCAGCGCGCACCGGACCAGCACCGCCGCGAGCCGGGGCGTCATCGGCAGGGAACGGCTGGCGGACACCAGGCCGGAATACGCCCGCGCCGCCTGCCCCTCCTGGAGCAGCCGAGCAGCGTCCCGGCAGATCCGGGCCACCGCGCCTCGCACGTCCTCTCCTCGCGAGCCTGGCTCCGGTCCGCGAAGGGAGGGCTCCGGCGTCCGTGGGCCCTTGCCGTGTCTCCCGCCACCCATGAAGCCCCCAGTCTACACACGATGCGCGCGACGGGGGCATCCTGTCCGCCAGCACAGGGCCCTGGTTTTCCAGGTTCTCAGGACGCGTCCGAGGCCACGATGGGCCCTTCCGGAACGCGCACGCCCGCCGACTCGAAGAACGCCCGCAGGTCCTCCGGCACCGCCGCCTCCAACCGCAGCGGCCCGCCCGTGCGCGGATGCCCCAGCTCCAGCGCGTGCGCGTGCAGCAGGCACCGCGCCGCCATCAGGCCCCCCGCGCTCCCCGCGCCGCCATAGCGCGAGTCCCCCAGGATGGGGTGCTCCAGCGCCGTCAGGTGCGCCCGGAGCTGGTGCGTGCGGCCCGTCCGGGGCAGCAGCTCCACCAGGCTGAACGCCTCCCCCGCGAACAGCGTCCGGAAGTCCGTCCACGCGGGCACGCCATTGGCCGCGCGGGTCGCCCGCCAGCGCCCCGGCCGCGACGGGTCCTTCGACAGGGGCAGGTCCACCGTGCCACCCACCGGGAGCCCCGGCCCCGTCGCCGCGAGGTAGCGCTTGCGCGCGGTGCCCTCCCGGAACGCCTCGGCCAGCGCGGAGGTGGCGGCGGCCGTCTTGCCGAACACCGTCACTCCGGACGTCTCCCGGTCCAACCGGTGCACCAGCCCCGCCTGCCGCCCCAGGTGCTCGCTCACCAGGTCCACCAGGCTGCCACCCACCCGGCCTTCCGTGGGCTGCGCGTTCAGGCCCGAGGGCTTGTCCACCGCGATGACGTCCGCGTCCTCGAACAGCACGCGAAAGGGGACCGCGGGCTTCGAGGCCTCCAGCGGGCTCTGCCCGGCCTCCTCCAGCACCACCGTCACCACCTGCGCGGCCTGGAGCTTCACGGCCCCATCCCGCGCGCGCCGCCCCGCCACGTACACGGCGCCCACGTCCACCAGCCGCCGCACATCCGCCACCGGCAGCGCCAGCTCCGCCGCCACCGCCTCCACCAGGGCACGGCCCACGTGCGCCCCCTCCGCCCGGAACGTCCGGCGCTTCATCGCGCGCCGCCCCTTTCCAGGAGGGACTCCAGGGGGGCATGCGGACAGGCGACGGAGGCGGAGGACATGGCGCGACACTCTATGCGCGTGCTCCCTGCCCTGACGCGGGCTTCCTGTTACCTTCCGCGCCGCCATGGACCGCCCCCTGCTCTCCGTCCGGTCGCGGCTGGATGACTTCCTCGCCGAGCTGGCCACCCTCCAGTACCGCTACGGCGCCGGACTCTCCCCGGACCTCCCCGTCGCACGCCTCTACGCGTCCTTTCCGGAGCTGTCCTCGCCGGAGACCTTCGCCGCCGCCAGCGAGGCGCTCGCCCGCGCGAAGGGCAAGGGCGACCCCGACCCCGTCGCCATCCGCCGCATCACGTTGGTGCGCGAGCTCATCGCCACCCAGGTGGAGGAGTCGCTCGCCCTGCCCGCGGCGGACGCCGTCGTCGCGCTGGAGGCCCGCTCCCACATCCCCGCGGACGACACGACGCTGTCCCTGGCCCAGGCCCTGTCCCAGATTCCACGCGAGCCCAGCCGCTCCCGTCGCGCCCTCCTGGAGCGCGGCGCCGGCAACTTCCTCTGGGACCACCGTGGCCCCTATGGAGACCGGCGCGACGCCACCCTCCAGGCCGCGGAGGTGCTGGGCTTCCCGGACTACCCCTCGCTGCGCCAGGACGTCACCGGCATCGACGCGGGCAAGCTGGCCGAGGCCGCCGAGGAGACCCTCAAGCGCACCGAGGACGCCTACCGCGACGTGCTGGCCTACGTGTTGCGCAAGCTGGAGCCCACCCTGCGCCCGCTGCCCGGCGGCGAGGCGCGGCGCCACGACGTGCAGCACGCCCTGCGCGCCCCGTGGATGGACGCCTGCTTCCGCCGCGAGGACACCGTCCCCGCCGTGATGCGCTGGCTGTCCGACTGGGGCCTCCACCCGGAGGCTGGCGGCCGAATCCGCCTGGATGACGAGGCCCGCCCCGGCAAGGCGTCACGCCCCTTCGTCGCCGCAGTGCGCGTGCCCAACGAAATCCGCCTGGTCCTCCAGCCCCGGAGCGGCATGGACGCGCTGGGCGACCTGCTCCACGAGCTGGGCCACGCGTGGCACCTGGCCCACGTGGACGCGGACGCCCCCATGGAGCTGCGCCGCCTGGGCGACGCCTCCGTCACGGAAGCGTATGCCGCCACCTTCGAGCGGCTGCTGCTGTCCCCGCCCTGGCTCAAGCGCTACCTGGGCCTGCCGTCCGGCACGACGAAGGACGTGGTGCGCCTGGCCGCGTTCCAGGCCCTGGCCGTGCTGCGCCGCCACTGCGCGAAGCTGTCCTACGAGCTGTCCCTGAGCACCAAGGGCGCCTCCGCCGACCGCGCGGACGAGTACGCCGACGGCCAGCGCCGCGCACTCTTCGCGCAGCCGCACCCGGGCTTCTTCCTCCATGACGTGGACTCACAGCTCTACGTCACCCGCTACCTGCGGGCCTGGGCCCTGGAGACCCGGCTCACCGCGCACCTGCTGGAGCGGTTCAACGAGGACTTCTGGCGCAACCCCTCCGCCTTCACCTGGCTCAAGGGGCTTTTCGCGCGCGGCGGCGCCGCTGACGCGGAGGGACTGGCCACGGAGGTTTCGGGCACGCCGCTGGCGCTGCCCGAGGCGGGAGCGCGCCTCGTGGCCATCCTCAACCAGTAGGGAGTACGGCCCCCTACTTCTTCTTGGCGCGCAGCGCGCGGACGATCTTGTCCTTCGCCGCGTTGGCCGGAGCGACCTCGCGAGCCGGCGCCTTGGAGGCGTTGGCCGCGGTGCGCGTCTGGCCAGTGCGCGCGCGCATGGCCTTCATCAGCTGCATCTCGATGACGAGCAGCTCGTCCGCCAGCTCCGCGTTCGCACCAGCGGCGCGGGGCAGCGGCGCGCTCTTGCTGGGAGCGCCCGCGCCGTGGCGCATGCGCAGAGCCTTCTCCTCCGTGGCCGTCAGCGTGGTGGACTTCTCCAGCGCCGCCTTGACCTCTTTCGCGGTCAACGTGCTACTTCCGACCTTGCGCTCCATCTCCGCTCCCTTCGTTGTGCACGCCTGAACACCCGAGCATGTCAGATGCGTCTGGGCCGCAACCGACGAGGATTGTAGAGGACGCAAGAGGGCCGTCAAAATTTCTTCCAACAGGCCGCTGCCAGTCTGTAGCGACCCGCCCCACCCGCTACAGCTACAGATGCATCCCCAGACCCAGGAACGTGGAGCGCAAGCTCTGTCGCTCCCCGGAGAATGGGGAGCCCCTGGCGGAGAAGTTCTGGTAGCGCGCCTCGGCGGAGAGGAAGAGGTTCTCCCCCAGCTCCACCCCCACGCCGCCGCACAGCTCGAAGCCCAGCTGGAGCACGCGGCTGCCCAGCGCGTCCGGGGCCACCGGCTGGGGCCGTGAGTGGGGCACCAGCATGCTGGCCCCCGCCCCCAGGAAGGGCCGCACCCGGGTGTCCCCCAGGGGCACCACGCGCACGGACATGGGCGTCACCTCCGTCAGGTGCCGGCTGGACGCCAGGTGGCCGCCCACCTCCAGCACCGCCCCCGGCTTGCGGTACGCCCAGCCCAGGCCCGCGCTGTAGCCCACCGTGGGCGCCCCTTCCGCGTCGCCCTGGAGCACGTAGGCCCCCAGCGGCGCGACGGTGATGCCCAGGTTGCGGGCGGGTTCGGCGAGGGCCGGGGTCGCCAGGAGTGCGAGCCCGGCACACGCCAGGGGGAGGGCGGAACGGAACATGGCCTCCCGTGAGAGCAAGGCCAGGGCCAGGGGGATTCCCCAGCCGCGTCAGGCACTTGCGGGAAGGCCCCGGCCGGGGCGGCGGCCCGTGCAGGACACGGCCGTCACAGCCCGGAAGGGCCGCGCGCCTCCCGCGGTGAAGCCGTAGGGCTTCCAACGGACAGGAGGCGCGGCGGGGTGCGTCAGTTGCCCTCGGCCTCGTCTTCCGGCTCGGGGGCGCCGGCCGCGGCCCCAGGGGTGCCGGTCGAGTCCCCGGCCTTGGTGCGCGGGATGCCGAAGTGGTCCAGCGCGTCCGCGATGCCCTGGGGCTTGTCCGCGTCCGGCAGGAAGTCCTGGGGCGGCTGCAGCGCGGGGTCCTTGCCGATGTCCGTCAGGCTGGACTCCAGCGTCATGCGCAGCTCCGCCGCCTCCGGGGTCTTCTCCTGGGGCACGCCGATGCGGCCGTCCAGCCGGGCCTTGAGGACGACGGACGTGGCCGAGTCCACCAGCACCTCGCCCTCCAGCGAGCGCGGCAGCCGGTGCGTGAAGAAGTTGGCGCGGCGCTTCGTCGTCTCGTCCGCGTTCTTGGGCGTGAAGGCGGCGGGCATCTTCTTCGGCGTGCCGCCCTCCTGGGGCGCGCCCAGGGACACGTTGTACTTCCACGCGGTGCGCCCCTCGTGGGTGACGGTGCCCGCGGGGGTGAGCTTGATGCGGCCCTGGAAGAGGCTGTCGAAGTCGCGGATGGCGCCCGTCAGCTCCGTGCGGGTGCGCTCGGCCATGCCGCGGTCGCGCAGGCGCTGGCGGTACGGGCCGTAGCGGTTGCGCGCGAACACCTGCCCCTTCACGCGCATCACCTCCAGGCCCTGGTCCCGCGAGTTCTCCAGGACGCCGTGGAAGTCGCCGTTGACGCCCCCGGGGCCCGCTCGGAAGGAGCGCGTTTCCGTGAGCTTCACGGGGTTGTTCCCGTTGGGGCCGGCCCACTCGTAGCTGAGGGTGGACTGGAAGAAGTGCGGGCCCAGCCGCTCGGTCACCTCCGCGGCGTCCATGCCCAGGATGCGGCGGGAGACCTGGGGGTTGTCCGCGACGTCCTCCGGCGGCAGCTTCTCCTTCGCCGAGGCCACCACCTTCGGCGGGTCCTCCGGCGAGAAGATGCGGGCCTTGGCCGCCTTGTCGACGGGGTCGGAGCAGCCGGTGGCTGCCAGGACCAGGGCGAGGGCGGCGGACTTCGTCAGACTTCTCACGGAACCTCCACGACCAGGACGGCGGGGGCGGCAAGTTACGTGGGGGGGACAGGAGCGGCAAGCGGCGGCTTGCGTGCGGCCGTGCAAGGGATAGAACGCCCAACCCATGCAGAACCTGCGAGACAAGTTGTTGAAAGCGGGCCTCGTCTCCGAGGAGCAGGCCAAGAAGTCCGACTCCACGCCCTCGGCGCCACGGCGCCAGGAGGACAGCCGGGGGAGCGCTCCACGCGCCCCAGCCCCTCGCGGACGTGATGAGAATCGGACAGCCGGAGGCCCGCCGCGCCGTGATGACCGCGGAGGTCCACCGCGCCGTGAGGGCGGTGGCGGTCCGCCGCGCGGCGCCGGAGGTCCCCCGCGCCACGGTGCGGGCGGTCCGCCGCGCCAGGGCGGAGGCTTCCGGGGCGGTCCCCAGGGCGGGTCCGGCGCGAGCGCGCGTCCGGGCACGCCCACGGAGAAGCCCATCCCCAAGCTGCCGCCCATGCCGGGCTCCAAGGCCTACCAGCGCGCCGAGTCCAAGAAGCAGGTGGAGCTGGACCGCGCCCTGCGCGAGCTGGTGCTCGGCGCCCAGGTGCCCCAGGAGCCGGGCGAGACGACCTTCTACTTCATGACGCGCAAGGGAAAGCTGCGCCGCATGGAGCTGAGCCCCGCCCAGGCCAAGCAGCTGGAGGACGGCGAGCTGGGCGTGGTGGAGCGCCCGGAGCCCGCGCAGATCGAGCACTCGCTGGTGCCCGCCGCCGCGGCCGAGCAGATGTACGCGCTGTCCGCCAAGGCCGTGCGCTTCTTCAACCGCAAGGAGAACCCCGTCGGCTTCATGAACGACGAGGAGCTCAAGGCGCAGCAGGCCGCCGAGGCCTCCGGCACCGCGCCGGAAGTCGCCGACGAGCCCGAGGCCGCCGCGGAAGGTGCCGAGGAGGGCGAGGCGTCCGCCGAGTCCGAGCCGTCGTCCGAGTCCCCTGGCGAGCCGTCGTCCGAGCCGAACGGCGAAGGCAGCCCCCAGTCCTGACGTTCCTTCCCGTGCCCTCCCCTCCTTCCCATCCGGGAGCGAGGGGAGGCGCGGCTTCCACCGGACGTCCGCGCTCGCCTCAGCCGAACGCGTCGATGCCGGTGATGGCCTTGCCCAGCACCAGCGTGTGCACCTCGTGGGTGCCCTCGTAGGTGAAGACGCTCTCCAGATTCAACATGTGGCGCACGGGCGGGTAGTCGTCCGTGATGCCGTTGGCGCCGTAGATGCTCCGGGCCACGCGGGCGATGTCGAGCGCGCTCTTCACGTTGTTGCGCTTGGCCAGGCTCACCATCACGGGGTTGCTCTTGCCTTCGTCCTTGAGGCGCGCGAGCCGCAGGCCCAACAACTGCGCCTTGACGATCTCCTGGAGCATGTCCGCCAGCTTCTCCTGCGTGAGCTGGTAGCCGGCGATGGACTTGCCGTCGAACTGCGTGCGGGACAGCGCGTATTCGCGCGCGCCCTCGAAGCACGCAATGGCCGCGCCCGTCACCGCGAACGCGATGCCCGCTCGCGCGTTGTTGAGGCACGACAGCGGACCGCGCAGGCCCACGACGCCGGGCAGCACGTTGCGGTCCGGCACGCGCACGTCCTGGAAGGACAGCTCACTGGTGCGCGACGCGCGCAGGGAGAACTTGCCGGGAATCTCCCGCGCGCTGAAGCCGGGCATCCCCTTCTCCACCAGGAAGCCGCGCACGGACTCCGGGCCGCCGTCATCCGTCTTGGCCCACACCACCGCGACGTCCGCGATGGAGCCGTTGGTAATCCACGCCTTGGTGCCGTTGAGCACCCAGGTGTCTCCATCCTTCCGGGCGCGGGCGCGCATGCCGCCGGGGTTGGAGCCGAAGTCGGGCTCGGTGAGGCCGAAGCAGCCGATGAGCTGCCCCTTCGCCATGCCGGGCAGGAAGCGCGTCTTCTGCTCCTCGCTGCCGTAAGCGTGGATGGGGAACATGCACAGCGAGCCCTGCACGGACGCGAAGCTGCGCAGGCCGGAGTCACCGCGCTCCAGCTCCTGCAACACCAGGCCGTAGCTGACGGTGTTCATGCCCGCGCAGCCGTAGCCCTGGAGGTTCGCGCCCAGCACGCCCAGCTCCGCCAGGCCCGGGATGAGGTGCGCGGGGAAGGTGCCGTCGCGGAAGTGCTTGCCGATGATGGGCAGCACCTCCGCGTCCACGAAGCGGGCCACCGCGTCGCGAGCGGCCTTCTCCTCGGCGGACAGCAGGTCGTCGATGCGGAACAGGTCGGTGATGTCGGCGCGGGGCATGGCGGCGAGCTTGACGTCGCCATGCGGGAGCCGTCAAACGCACCCGAGGCTCGGTGTCTCAGTGCGTCGCGGGCGCGAGCGCATCCAGGTCCGCGTCGCGCATGAAGTTGAACAGCGGACCGTCAACCCTCCGCTGACCGTCCACCACCACGGTGGGCTTGAGGAAGAAGCTGTTGTTCCAGTTGAAGTCATACAGCGCCTGCTCGGCGGCGTCGCTCCAGGTCCCGTCCATGCGGCCGTGGTAGTACCCGAGCTTGCGCAGCACGCGCTTCACGACCTTCGCGGTCTCCTTGTCCAGGGAGATGAGGTCTGACGCGTACGGCGCCGCGACGCCCGCCTGGTAGCGGTTCATCTCCACCTCCAGCTCCTTCAGCGCGTGCTTGCTGCTGTGCACGACGGCGTCCGCCAGCACCTTCGTGAAGAAGACCGCCTCGTTCTCCGAGCTCCAGACGCGGATGACGCCGGAGCGCTCGCCGTTGTTGTCGCCGCCCACGGCGGCCCCCGCCTTGAGCGACGCGAGCAGCCGCTGCGGCAGGCTGCCCCTGGCCTTCTGGAAACCCGTCGCCATGGCGGCGCAGATGGATGGAGTGGTCTGGTTGTTGGCCTGCACCACGAAGGTGGCGCCCTTCACGGCGCAGCGATGCGAGGGGCTCTCCGCGCCGGTCTGCTGGCCCACCGTGATGGTGCCGTCGGGGTTGAGCTTCACCGCGGCGAGCTGGCGGTAGTCCGCGTATGGATCCACGGTGAACACGTAGTCGATGGCGGCCTGGGCCGTGTCGCCCGCGTCGGTGCGGGCGATGACCGCCTCGGCGTCATCCACCGAGGGGTAGAACATGGAGGCCACCGCAACGTCCGGACGGCCATAGGGCACCAGGCCGCTGATGCCCGCGGGGAAGGAGATGCTGGCCACGCCGCAGGACTTCTCCACCGCGTCGCACGCGACAATGGCGCGCGTGCCCATGAGACGCGGGTTGGCGCGGCCGGTGGGCGCCGCCGCGAGGGCGGACGTGGACACGAACATCAGACAGGAGGCGGCCAGCAAGCCACGATTGAGGGTCTTCATATGCAATGGACCTCGATGCAGTGAGCGGTGTCTGGAAGAGCCCCCTGACGCGCGAATGATGCATGTCGCCATGCACCGTCCGGCCCACAGGGATACCGCGGACGGACCCGAGGGTCCGGTGCTTCACAACCCGCCGGGCTTGAAGGCCTTCGGATCCGCGTTGCGCAGGTAGTTGACCAGCGGACCGTCGATCTTCCGCTGGCCGTTCACCAGCACCGTGGGCTTGAGGAAGAAGAGCGTGTTCCAGTTGAAGGCATCCAGCGCCTGCTCGGCGGCGTCGTTCCAGGTCCCATCCACGACGCCGTTGTAGTAGCCGGCCTTGAACAGGGCGCCCTTCACGACCTTCGCGGTCTCCGCGTCGAGCGGGATGAGGTCCGACGCGTACGGCGCGGCGATGCCCGCCTGGTAGCGGTTCATCTCCACCTCCAGGTCCTTCAGCGCGGTCCTGCTGGTGTGCACGACGGCGTCCGCCAGCACCTTCGTGTAGAAGGTCGACTCGTTCTCCGAGGTCCAGACGCGGATGACGCCGGAGCGCTCGCCGTTGTTGTCGCCGCCCACGGCGGCCCCCGCCTTGAGCGACGCGAGCAGCCGCTGCGGCAGGCTGCCCGTGGCCTGCTGGAAGCCCGTCGCCATCGCGGCGCAGATGGTGGACGTGGTCTGGTTGTTGGCCTGCACCACGAAGGTGGCGCCCTTCACGGCGCAGCGCTGCGGGGCGTTCTCCGCGCCGGTCTGCTGGCCCACCGTGATGGTGCCGTTGGGGTTGAGCTTCACCACGGCGAGCTGGCGGTAGTCCGCGTACGGATCCACGGAGAACACGTAGTCGACGGCCTGCTGGGCCGTGTTGCCCGCGTCGACGCGCGCGAGGACCGCCTCGGCGTCATCCACCGACGGGTAGAACATGGTGGCGATGGCCACGTCCGGACGGCCGTAGGGCACCAGTCCGCTGATGCCCGCGGGGAAGGAGATGCTGGCCACGCCGCAGGACTTCTCCACCGCGTCGCACGCGACGATGGCGCGCGTGCCCATGAGGCGCGGGTTGGCGCGACCGGTGGGCGCCGCCGCGAGGGCGGACGTGGACGCGAACATCAGGCAGGAAGCGGCCAGCAGGCCACGCTCAAGGGACTTCATACGCAGGGGACTCCGATGCAGTGGTTGATGTCTTGAAGAGTCCCCGGCAGCGCAATTGATGCATTTCGCCATGCACCTTCCGCGCGGCTCCACGCGCGGGGTCCTATGCTGTCCGGCCATGGCAAACGAGACGACGAAGAGCGTGGTGGTGACGGGCGCCAGCCGGGGCATTGGCCGCGCGGTGTCCCTGGCGTTCGCGCGCGAGGGATACGACGTCTGGGCGCTGGCGCGCTCGGCGGAGTCGCTGGAGGCGCTGCGCAAGGAAGGCGGCGAGCGCATCCGCGCGCTCACGGTGGACGTGGCGGACGAGTCCGCGCTGCTCGCGGCGTGCAAGACCGTGCTGGCCGCGGGGACGCCCCGGGTGCTGGTGAACAACGCGGGCATCACCGTGTCCGCGCCGCTGACGAAGACGTCCACGGCGGACCTGGCGAAGGTGATGGCCGTGAACGTGACGGCGCCCTTCCTGCTGTGCCGCGAGCTGATGCCGGCGATGGCGTCCGCGGGCGGCGGGCGTGTCATCAACATCGGCTCCATCACCGCGACGCGCGGGGCGCGGTACACGTCCGCCTACTGCGCGTCCAAGCACGCGCTCCTGGGACTGACGCGCGCGCTGTCGGTGGAGTACGCGCGCAAGAACGTCACCGTGAACATCGTGAACCCGGGTTGGGTGGAGACGGACATGTTCGCGGGCGCGACGGCCGCCATCACCAAGACGACGGGCCGCAGTGAAGAACAGGCCCGCGAGGCGCTGGCCGCGATGAGCGCCATGGGCCGCATCATCCAGCCGGAGGAGGTGGCCGCGATGTGCCTCTTCCTCGCGTCGGAGGCGGCGGCGCCCATCACGGGCGCGGCCTACGCCATCGACGGCGGCGAGGCGGCGTAGCGCCGGACTCCCGCGCGCCGGGACGGAACGTGCCCGGCGTCACCGCGCGAGCGGGGCGATACGCCATGCGGCATCGCGGGCGCTACCGCCGCGCTCCGGCGTCACAGGCGGTACTGCTCCACGATGTTGCTGACCTCGTGGGACGCGGTGGTGAGGCGCGCGGCGGCCACGGCACTGGTGGCCACGCGCTCCACCGTCTCGTCCGCCAGCCGCGTCAGGTCGCTCAGCGCGGCGAACAGCTCCGCGATGCCCGCGTCCTGCTGGCTCACCATGTCCGCGATGCTCTTCACGGACACGCTGTTGTTCTGGATGACCTCGGCCAGCGCGCGCAGGCTCTCTCCCGCCGCGCGCGCCTGCTCCAGGCCGCCCTCCACCTCGCGCGTGCCGCCCTCGCTCGTCTGCACCGCCTCGGAGATGGCGCGGCCGATGTCCGCCAGGATGGTCTGCACACGCGCCGTGGCCGTCGCGGACTGGTCCGCCAGCGAGCGCATCTGCCGGGCCACCACCGCGAACGCCCGGCCCGCCTCGCCGCTGCGCGCCGCCTCGATGGCCGCGTTCAACGCCAGCACGTTGGACTGGTCCGCCAGGTCCTTCACCGTGCCGGTGATGTCGCCCACCTGCCGCGTGCTCTGCCGCAGCTCCGACACCGTGTTGGAGATGCGCTCCACCTGCGAACGGATGTGCGTGAGCCCGCCCACGCTGCCCGCCACCGCGGACTCGCCCGCCTGCCCCACCGCGCCCGCCTTCTCCGCCTCGCGCAGCACGCCCGTGGCCCGCTGCGCCGCCGCCCGCGAGCTCTCCTGAAGCTGCCGCGCGGCGATCTGCGTCTGGTGCAGCGCCGCCGCCTGCCGCGTCACCGCCAGGTTCTGGTCCGACGCGGAGTTCGCCAGCTCCAGCGCCGTCGCCTCCAGCTCCTGCGCGGAGTTCTTCAGCGCCATCAGCACCGCGCGCAGCCGCGCCATCATGTCCCCGAAGGACGTGGCCAGCTGGCCAATCTCATCCCTGGAGTGGATGTCCAACGTGCCGCTGAAGTCCCCTTCCGCCACCACCCGCGCCGCCGCCGCCGTCAGCGCGCCCAGGGGCGCCATCATCCGCCGCACCAGCAGGAACATGCCCCCGCCCGCCACCAGCGCCACGAACAGCCCCAGTCCCAGCACCTCCATCAGCGTGGCGCGCATCAGCGCCCACTCCGCCTGAGCGCCGCGCGCGAGCACCAGCTCCAGGCCCTCGCCCACCTCCACGCGAGACACGTGCAGCGACACGCCGCCCACGTTCACCTCGGCGCCGTTCGCCCTGCTCGCGCTCGCCGCGGCCAGCAGCGCCTTCGCCTGGACCGCGTGCACCGACCTCGCCACCAGCCGAGGCCCCGCGTGCAGCAACGCCTCCAGGTCCTCGTTCCCCTCGCCCAGCCGCCGCAGGTCCTCTCCGCCCAGCTCCGCGCCCACCACGAGGTAGCCCACCGGCACGCCGTTGGACTGGAGCGGCTGCCCCACCGCGAGCAGGGGCACACCCGTGGCCGGCAGCAGCACCTGTCCCTGCTGGCGCACCACCTTGTCGATGCCCGGCAGGGTCCGCTCGCCGGAGGAGGCGAGCACCGTCCCGTCCACGCCCACCAGCGCCATCAGGTCCACGCCCAGCACCGTGCGGTGCTCGTTCAGCAGGGCGTCCGTCTCCGAATGATCCTCCGCGAAGGCCGCCGTGAACGCGGGGTTGGCCGCCGCCACACGCCCCAGCTCCGCCAGCACCCGCAGCTCCTGGTCCTTCAACGCCTTCCAGCGGGTCGCGTCCCGCGTCAGGGCGGAGGCCATCTCGGACTCCACGCGCGAGCGCAGCGACACCCCCATCAACGTCACGGTCAGCAGCGTGAGGGCGATTACAACGGCGGTAAGGGCCGCGGTCAGGCGCGCGGCAAGGCTGAGCGTCATACGCAACGGGTGCTCGGAGGGGGGAGGGAGACGCGAGGGGGGAGCCCCCAGATTAACCTGGAAGGTGCGAAGGATTGAAGTCCCTGTGCAGGGTGACTCCCCTCCGTCCGGGCGGACCCATCGCGTCGGGTCGGCGGTCAGGGCCGACCTGTGGAGTTCATCATCCGCGCACTCTCAGCGTGTGACGCGGTGGGTAGACGCTCAGACCGCCACGCGCAGCACGACGGCGGTGATGTTGTCGCGGCCACCGGCCTCGTACGCGGCGGTGACGAGCGCGTCACACGCGGCCTGAGCGGAGGGCGCGTGCAGCTGCTCCTTCATCACCTCCGGGCCCAGGGGCTCATACAGGCCGTCCGAGCATAGGAGGAAGACATCCCCGGGCTGCGTCTCCAGCCGCTGCACGGTGGGCTCCGCGTTCTCCGTGCCCAGGGCGCGGGTGATGAGGTGGCGCAGGTTGGCCGGATTGCCGGGCGGTTCGCGCCCCGCGGCGCGCAGCTCCTCGATGAGCGAGTGGTCGCGCGTGAGCGACTCCAGCTGGCCCTCGCGCAGGCGGTACAGGCGGCTGTCGCCCACGTGGGCCACCGCCGCGAAGCGCTCTCCCACCGCGAGCGCCACCACCGTGGAGGCCATCTCCTTGAGCTTGCCCACGCGGCGCACGCGCAACGTGCGCTGGGCGAGCGCGGTGCAAGCGGCCAGGTAGTTCTCCTCGCGGCTTCGCGCGGGATCCACCGCGTCCGGCCAGGTGCCGTCGCGATCGCGGTCCAACCGGTCGCTGAACCCCGCGAAGGTGTCCACCACGCACTGGCTGGCGACCTCCCCGCCCTCCTGCCCGCCCAGGCCGTCCGCCACGACGAACAGCCCGCGCTCGGGCAGCACGCAGTACGCATCTTCATTGTGCGGACGCCGACCGATGTGGGTCTGCCCCGCGCACTCGAATCTCATCACCACCGCCTCCTGGCTGGGCTCCCGGACAGCAAACGAGAGGCCAACGGCCCGGTCGCTTCATGCCCGGGGCACCCCCATGGGGTTTTCGCCTCTGGAGAACGTCCGGGTGCACGTTCCCTCCGCGCCCCCGTACTCCCCTGTCCGCGGACCGACGTTGCGGTCGTCTCCACCCCGTCCCCCCGCGACTTTTCAACGGGCATGACACCCCGAAGGCCAGGGCGGACTTCGTGGGAGGACGCGGGACCGGCGTCCACGTGTGCGGCCAGGGTGGGACTCATGGGCGCCGGTAGGATACCGGGCATCGTGGCCAATGGGGATTGCTCGTGTCCCCCTAGCAACTCCTGCCGGGCCCGGCGGACAATGCATGAGCCGCCCGACCTGCGGGCCATCACCCGAGGAGAACCATGACATCCATCCGCCGCGTGGGTTCTGGCATCTCGACGTCCCGGGCCTGGTCCATCTCCAACGAGCTGGAGGTCACCGCCCCGGTGAAGCAGGAGCCCATGGCGCCGGTGGATCCGGTGCGGCGGGGCTTCTCCGACACGAGCGACTTCCGGGCGGACGCCGACGGCGACCTGGCCGGCGCCCTGCTCGAGGACCTGGGGCTGACGTCGGACCCGTCCTCGGAGGCCGGGGGGCGCGCGTCGGGCCTGGAGGCCCCGGAGGCCCGGGCCGCGCTGCTGGAGAACCCCCACCTGCGCACCTTCGCGGGGGAGAGCACCTTCGAGGCCGCCGGGCCCGCGTACGCGCAGCGGCTGGGCACACCGCAGACGTCCACGCCGCTCATGCAGGCGCGCCACTTCCAGCAGGCGGAGCGCCACGCGGAGGCCGCGCCGGTGGATCCGTCCCTGGACCCCTCCGACATCCTGTCGCCCGACGCGGCCGCGTGGGAGCTGCAGAACCTGGACACCATGCCGAGCACCGTCTCCGCGCAGGAGGCGGAGGACCTGCTCTTCCTCCTGGAGTCCGGTGACCTGTCCAGCCTGAGCGATGAGGAGCTGGCCGCGCTGAGCGACGACCTGGGTGTGGACGAAGCGGCGCCGGATGCGTCCTACGACGCGGACGGCCTGGAGGCGTCCGGTGCGCCGGAGGAGTCAGACGGGTTCCTGGCCACGCTGGAGGACAGCGGGCCGGAGGCGCTGTCACCGGATGCGCCGCGGAGCGCCCCGTCGTCGAATGACTTCCTCGCGGACGCGGACGACTTCACGATGGAGGCCGTCCAGGCCGAGGCCGCCTACGCCGCCGCGTATGCCGAGGCCCGCAAGAACGCGGCTTCCGCCTCCGAACCGGAGCCTGCCGTGGTGGTGGCCCCCGAGGCCGCTGACGCGACGGCGGACCTCCCGGACGTCATTGAAGACGTGCAGGACGCCGACCTCGTGGAGGTCGACGCGGCCCACACGCCTCCGCCGCCTCCGCTCGAATCCTGAGCCTCACCGAAGCCCCCTGGAGCGGGCCCTGACGCTTCAGGGCTCGGGCGTGTCGGAGAGCGCGGCGTCGAGCTGCTTCTGCGCCTCCATGACGTCCTTCTCCAGCTCGTTCTTGTAGCGGTCGCGCTCGGGGCTCGACCACTCGGCATCCGAGAACTGATCGAGCGAATACACGCGCGTGGTGTGCACGGGCCCGCGCAGCGTGACCATCAGCTCGCGGTCCGGGTCGCCCATCTCCTTGAGCAGGAAGCCCTCCACGTCGCGCAGGGTCAGCGGGAACGTGGGCTTGTCGTCCCGGACGACCTTGCCGAAGACGTTGAGCTTCACCTCCTGCGCGCCCTCCTGCAGCTCCTCGTTGAAGGACAGCACCGCGAACGGCACGCCGCCTTCGTCGTCCAGCCGGCCGGACACCACGTACCGCCCCGCCTTGCGGACCTGGACGGACAGGTACAGGTCCAGCGACCCCGCCTCCACCACCTCGCGCACCCGGCGGGTGAACGTGGCCGGCGGCGCGGGCGTGTAGAGCACGTCGAAGAACGCCGAGTCCTCCAGCGACCCCGAGCGCACGCGGAGGGCCACGCGCAGCGTGCCGGAGAACATCGCGAAGCCCTGCTTCGACGGCTGGAAGCGGCCGGTGAGCATCCCGTCACCCGCCACCGCGTCGCCGCCCTGGCCCGAGTCCACGAACGTCACCGGCACGCCCGGCACGCCGCCCGCGTCCGCCAGGTGGTCCGCCTCGTGCGCCATCGCGGACACCACATCGCACGGGCGCGGCGCGCGGCGTGAGTCCTCGCACGCCACGGTGAAGAGCACCGCTTCGTCACCGACGACGAACACCTTGTCCTGCTTGAGCCGCAGCTGCACATCGGAGGTTCCGTCCTCCGCGGCCTTGGGGCTCAGCGGCCGGGTGCGCTCCGGCTCCGCCAGCTCCAACTGGTCCGGATGCTCGCGGCTGGGCCGCGATTCGGGCGGGTAGCGCGTGGCCGCCACGTAGGATTCCAACGAGCGCTTCGCGCGCTCCAACCGCTTCTGCCACAGCTCGCGGCGGGCCTCGCGCTCGCGGGCCTCCGGGCTGAGCAGCGACGGCGCGGCGGGCTCGGCCGCCATCGCCGCGCTGGAGCGCTCCGCCGATGCCCGCGCCACCTCGCGGGGGGCGGGCACCGGAACGGAGGTGGGCTCCGGTGCGCCCTCCGGCGCTTCGGCCCCTTCGCTTCCCTGCCACCAGAAGAACGCTCCGCCCACGAGCACCAGGGGCACGAGGGCAAGCAACCACCGGCCGTGGCGCAGCCGGGAGGCGGAAGAGACGGGACCGTCGTCGCGTGTCATGAGCGGGCTTCGCCGGAGGGGGCGGGGGAAGCCGTCATTCTAGTACGCGTACTGGGCCATGTACTCGCGTACCTTGGAGACGATGCCTCCCCAGTTGCCGTTGGCGTAGTGGTTGAAAGACTCACCGTCGTCGCGGAGGTACACGGAGTGGAAGCTCCACTTCGCCCGGCCGTCGCTGCACGCGTTCTTGAGCAGGTTGAGCGTGCCGCCGCAGAACCAGTCGCCCGGGTTGCAGTAGGACCCGCCGCTGCTGCCGGAGACACCGCCCGTGGAGTGGTAGGACACCGCCTCGTCGTCCTGGCCCGGGAGGATGCCGGAGTACAGCGTCCCCTTGGAGCCGGCGAACATGAGGAACTCCACGTTGGCCGTGGCGTTGTGGTTGTACATGGAGCGCGCCGTGGTGGTGACCAGGTCGCTCACCAGGGGTTCGCTCATCGCCCAGTCGCCGTGGTCCGCCAGCTCGCTGCCGCCGCCCGCGCCGGACGCCACGGCCACCCACTTGATGTTCCAGCCCTTCTGCGTGGAGGTGCCCACGTTGCCGCACTCACCGTTGGCGTTGGGCGTGGCGTTCTTCACCTGCCGCGTGCTGGTGCCGTACAGCGACAGCGCGTAGCCGATCTGCAGGTCACCGGCGCTGTGCACGGCGATGTAACAGGAGTTGGTGCCCGTGCAGAAGCAGTCCAGCGCGTTGCGGATGCGGTAGTTCTCCGAGCCCACGCGCTGCGTGCCGTTCCAGTTGACGGCCTTCTTGTTCACGCCCGCCGCGGTGGTGGACGGCCCCCAGTAGCTGAAGTCGGCGTAGTTGCCCGCCTTCGTCGTGTTGCCGTTCCTGCCGTGGATCCACAGCGTGTAGTTCGTCGCGGCGGCTTCGGTACCCACCAACAGCGTCGCGGCGGTCACGGCCGCGCCAATCAGCATCTTCATCGGGGTGTGTCTCCTGGCCTCTCGGGGGGATGAGAGGGCTTCCGCACGGCCCCAGGCCGGGCGAGGGGACAACCACTCTAGGGGTTGTTTCAGATGAAGGCGATAAGCCGAAAGTCCAGCTGTCAGTGAAAACCCTGACGCACCGCGCTGGCTCTGGGAGTCACCCCAGCGCGTCCAGGGCCCCGTCCCGCACGAAGCGTTCCAGCCGTGCCAGTGCTTCCGGCAGGTTGGCGCGCCCCAACCCCAACCGGAAGTGATTGCCCGGAAAGCCATACACGTCGCCAGGCAACAGCAACACGCCCTCGCGGGTAATCAGTGACTCAGTGAAACGAGCCACTGGGATGTTTCGCAGCAGACGGGGGAAGGCCACGCTGCCGGCGCGCGGGCGCACCCAGTGGAAGGTGTCCGCGTGGCGCGCGAAGAAGTCATCCAGCCGCGCGAGGTTCGCGGAGAGCAGGCCGCGGCTGCGCTCCAGCACACGTTCGCGGGCGCGCAGCGCGATGAGGGACAACAGCTCGCTGGGGGCGCTGTTGCACAGCGAGGTGTAGTCCTTGAAGGCGCGGCAGCGCGCGAGCAGCTCCGCGTCCCGGGTGGCGAGCCAGCCCACGCGCAGGCCCGCGAGGCCGAACGCCTTGGACATCACGCCCAGGCTCACGCCCTTCGTGAAGCACGACGCGGCGGGCGGCAGCGTGTCGTTCGTGTCGTACTCCAGCAGGCGGTACACCTCGTCGGAGAAGAGGTGGATGCCGCGCGCTTCGCACAGCGCGCACAGCTTCTGGAAGGTCGCGCGGTCCGGCAGCGAGCCCGTGGGGTTGTGCGGGAAGTTCACCACGACCATGCGCGTGTCCGGGCGCAGCGCCGCCGTGAGCGCGTCCAGGTCCAGGGCCCAGCCATCCTCCTCGCGCAGGGGCAGCAGCGTCACGTCCGCGCCCACGGAGCGCGCGACTTCGTAGAGCGACTGATAGCCCGGCCAGGTGACGACGGCGTGCGTGCCGGGACCCAGTTGGACGTTCATCGCGACGAACAGCGCCTCCTGCGCGCCCGCGAAGGTGAGGACGTCGTCGGAGGACAGCCCCGGGTACATGCCAGCGAGGGTCTCGCGCAGCGCGGGCAGGCCGGGCGTCTCCGTGTAGCCGAGCGTCAGCCCGTCCCAGCGCGCGCGGTCCTCCGGCGACGCGAGCGCCAGCAGGTCCGCCATGCGCCAGCCCTCCACGTCGGAGGAGCACAGGAGGTAGGGCGCGGCGAACTCCCAGCGCGCGAAGTACCGCTCCAGTTCGAAGTCGGGGATGCGCATCACGTCCTCCATGCCCGCCTGCCCACCGGAGGGCGGAGCGGGCCAACAGCCCTTGCCGGACAGGCGAGCGGACGGGCGCGCAGCCGGGAGCAACCGGTGGCGCATGCATAGCTTGAGTCACGTCCCGTTGAAGCGCTTTCCACTTCCCACAGGGAGCCCGTATGGCCTCGACGAAAATCCCGCTCACGCTGCTGGACCCGGATGGCGGGTGGGTGAACGCCCCCGTCCACGTCTCGGAGCTCGATGGACTGCCCGTCCTCCTCCACTTCTGGACCATGGACTGCGAGGACTGCGCGAAGCAGTTCGAGGCCGTGAACCAGTGGGTGGTGGACTACGGGCCCAAGGGCCTGAAGGTCATTGGCGTGGACGTCACCCACAACGAGACGGAGCTCCGGGACACCAACAAGGTGGAGGGCTTCGCGCGCGAGCACGGCCTGCGCTACCCCATCGCCATGGACGATGGCTCCATGGCCAAGGCCTACGGCGTGGACAAACACCCCGCCTTCCTCCTCTTCGGCACGGATGGGCGGCTGAAGAACCGCATCGGCGGCAAGGACGCGCTGCGCCGCGTGCGCGCGCTGCTCAAGGACCTGCCCGGCCAGGAGCCGCCCGCGCTCCACGGCGAGGTGTCCCGCGAACAGGAAGACCAGGTCGCGGCCTCGAATCCTTGAGCGCCCCGCTGCCCCACCCTTCCCTCCCTTGGAGAGTCGCACCATGGCTGACCGACGACACATCGAGCGAAAGGGCTTCTCCCTGGGCGCGCTGGCCGCCGGGGTGGGGGCTGTCGTGGGGCTGAAGCACGCGCTGCGTCCGCGCTACAGCTTCCAGGGCAAGACGGTGGTCATCACCGGAGGCTCCCGGGGGCTGGGACTGGTGATGGCGCGCATGCTCCTGAAGCAAGGCGCGCGCGTGGCCATCTGCGGACGCGACGTCGAGACGCTCCAGCGCGCCCACGCGGACCTGGAGCGCATGGGCGGAGAGGTGCTCACCCTGCGCTGCGACGTGCGCGACCAGGTGCAGGTGGACGCAATGGTGGGCGCCGTCCACGAGCGGTGGGGCGCGGTGGACGTGCTCATCAACAACGCGGGCGTCATCATGGTGGGCCCGCTGGAGTCCATGACGCTGGAGGACTTCGAGGAGGCGGTGGACGTCCACCTGTGGGGGCCGCTGTACACGACGCTCGCGGTGGCGCCGGCCATGAAGGCGCGCGGCGAGGGCCGCATCGTCAACGTGGCCTCCATGGGCGGCAAGCTGAGCATCCCGCACCTGGTGCCGTACTCCGCCAGCAAGTTCGCGTTGGTGGGCCTGTCAGACGGGCTGCGCACGGAGCTGGCCCAGGACGGCATCCTCGTGACGACGGCGTGCCCGTCCCTCATCCGCACGGGCAGCCCGCGCAACGCGAGCTTCAAGGGCGACCACGAGAAGGAGTACGCGTGGTTCCACGTGAGCAACTCGATGATGGGCGTGTCCATGAGCGCCGAACGCGTGGCGCGCAAAATCATCGAGGCGTGCCGCCGGGGTGACGCGGAGGCGCTGGTGGGCATGCCCGCGAAGCTGGGCGCGGTGGGCCGGGCCCTGGCACCCAACCTCACCGCGCGCGTGCTGGACGCCGTCAACCGGCTGCTGCCCCAGGACAGCACCCCGGAGCGCCACAAGGGCAGCGAGAGCGAGACGCCCCTCACCCGCTCCTGGCTCACGGAGATGAGCCGCCGCGCGGCGGAGCGCAACAACGAGAACGAGGTGTCCCTGCACTGACGCAAGGACACCCAGTGAGGCTCGGTCGGTGGACGGAGGGCCTAGGCCTTGCCGTCCATCTCCGCCAGCTCCATGCGCCAGTGGCCGCGGTGCTCGTAGGCCTGCGCCAGCTGCTCATTGAGCGCGGTGAGCATCTTCACGTTCCCGTCCTGCTCGTAGCCCTTGAGGGACTCCGCGCAGGCGGGCACGCGTGAGAGGAACGTCTTCAGCGCGTCCAGGCTCAATTCCTTCACATACATCCCGTACCCCAGCCGCTCCAGATAGAGGGCGTTGAGCACCTGTTCGAACTGGCCTCCCACGGGGATGCTGAGCAGGGGTTTGTGCAGGTAGACGGCCTCGCTCATCAGCGTATAGCCGCCGCCCGCGACCACCGCGCGCGCGGTGCGCAGGTCGTCGATGAAGCCCGCCTCGCTGAAGGGCCGGTAGGTGAGGTTGCCGTCCACCACGTCCTCCTTGAGGTCGCGGCGCAGGCCATACACGCGGCACGGCACGCCGGACTGCTTGAGGATTTCGGGCAGGTGCGTGTTCGTCGTCGACGTCTGGTACACGAGCAGGTGCTCACCGGCCTCCGGCTTCGCCGCCAGGATTTCGGGCCGGAGGATGGACGGCGCCAGCGTGGTGCGGCGCTTGCGCACGGGCGGGTAGAAGAACGTCGTGGCCAGGTAGTGGAAGGCCCCGGGCAGCTTCGCCTTCACGATGGCGCGCGTGGCCTCGAAGCTCTCTTCATGGCCCGCGAGCAGCGCCGGGTCGTGCTGGCAGCGGTTGATGACCTGCATGTTGTCCACGCTGATGACGGGCAACCGGTGGTTCTTCGCGAACAGGTAGCTGAACGTCTCGAAGTCGCTCACCACCACGTCCGGCTTGAAGCCTTCCACCAGGTCGAAGTACTGGCGCACGTTCTGAGGCCAGCCCGTCACGGCGCCCTTCAGGTTCTGCAGCACCGTCTGCCACTTCTTCACCGAGTTGCCTTCGTAGGCGATGGTCAGCCCCCAGATGCCGTGCACGTTCTGGAAGCGCTGGGCCAGGTAGTTCTGCGCCCGCCCGGACACCACGATGTGGACCTCGTGTTCCTTCGTCAGCGCCTCCAGCAACACGCGCGAGCGCGTGGCGTGGCCCATCCCTTCGCCGACGACCCCATACAGGATTCGCATGGTCCGGAAGCATACGCCCGGGACACCCTCCCCTGTCCCTTCCGGCCCGGGACGGTGCTACGCCTCCCGGTCCATGACCTCCCTGCCCTCGCCCCGGGGTGCCTCCGTCCTGCGCGCCGCGGCGTTCGGCGGCATCGCCGGCCTCATGCTGGGCGGCGTGAGCCTGCTCGGGTTGGGCGTGAGGGCCGTCTTCGCCCCCGCCGACTGCGACAAGCTGTCCCCTCAGGAGTGCCAGCTCCTCCACGAGACGGACCGCGACCTGGGCCGAGTGCAGACGCTCTCCGGCGGGGCGCTCGTCGCCCTGGGCGCCGCCCTCTTCGCCCTCACCCGCCCGCGTCCGCCCGAGGACGGCCATGACTCCAACGTTTGAGAGCCCGAGGATTTCGCCGCGGCGCGCAAGCAGCCAGGCAGATTGTGCCTGTAGGTCATTTTCGCGCGCGGGGTAGGTCAACTAATTACTACTGGCCCGGCCATTAGGTTTGAGGGTAGGAGACGGCCCATGCAGCTCGAATCGTTGAAGATGTTCTGTGACGTGGTCGAGACGGGCTCGTTCTCGCGCGCGGCGCAGCTCAATCACGTGACCCAGTCGGCGGTGAGCCAGCAGATTCGCGCGCTGGAGAACCGCTACGAGCAGAAGCTGCTCTCGCGCAGCGCGCGGCAGGTGACGCCCACGCCCGCGGGCGAGCGCCTGTTCCGGGGCTGCAAGGAAATCCTGGCGCGCTTCGCGGAGGTGGAGCAGGAGATCCGCGAGCAGGCCACGGAGGTCCAGGGTGCGACCACCGTGTCCACCATCTACTCGGTGGGTCTGCACGAGCTGAACGTGGTGCAGAAGCAGCTCTTGAAGTCGCACCCCAAGGTCAACATGCGCCTGAACTACCGGCGCAATGATCAGGTCTACGACGATGTGATTCTTGGCGCCGCGGAGATTGGCATCGTGGCCTATCCGCAGCCGCGCGCGGGCGTGGACATCCTGCCGTTCCGCGACGACAAGCTGGCGGTGGTCTGCGCGCCCAACCACCCGTTCGCCAGCAAGACGAAGGTGAGCGTCACCGCGCTGTCGGGCGTGCCCTTCATCGCCTTCGACCGGGAGGCCCCCACGCGCAAGGCCCTGGACCGCCTGTTCCGCGAGAAGAACATCGACATCAATCCGGTGATGGAGATGGACAACGTGGAGACCATCAAGCGCGCGGTGGAGATGGGCCTGGGCGTGGCCATCCTCCCGCTCGCCACGGCCCACGCCGAAATCAAGAACAGCTCGCTGGTGGCGAAGCCCTTCGCGGAGGGGCCGGTGTCGCGCCCCATTGGCCTGCTCATCCGCAAGGGCAAGTACCTGGACCGCGCGTCCGCCGCGGTGCTGGAGGCCTTCAAGCAGGCCGCCCTGATTCCGCAGGACGACTGAAGCGTCCTCCCGCGGTCCGCGCGCCCGGCGCTCAGTAGAGCTTGCGCAGCCGGGCCGCGAAGAAGCCGTCGTAGCCCTCCGGCCCGGGCAGCGTGCGCAGCCAGGCCTGGGCGAGCGGCAGCTTGAGGCCGGGCAGCACGGGCGGCTCGGCCGTCCACTCCGGGTGGCTGCGCAGGAACATGTCCACCTGGTCCTGTCCCTCCTGCGGCTCCGGCGTGCAGACGGCGTAGACGAGCAGGCCGCCAGCCGGCACCGCTTCCTGGCAGTTCTCCAGGATGCGCCGCTGGAGCGTCGCCAGCCGGGCCACGTCCTCCTCCTTGCGGCGGTATCTCAGCTCCGGGTGCCGGCGCAGCGTGCCCAGCCCGGTGCAAGGCGCGTCCACCACCAGCGCGTGGAACTCGCCCCAGCTTTCGGGGAACGGCTCGGACGCGTCGTGCGCGTAGGCCTTCAGGCGGCCGGACAGCCCCAGGCGGTGGGCCTCCGCTTCAATCTTCCGCAGCTTGTTGGCGTGCAGGTCCACCGCGACGACGTCGTGCGTCTCCGCCTGATGGCAGGCCTTGCCGCCCGGCGCCGCGCAGGCGTCCAGCACGCGCGCCGTCTCCGGGATGGCGCCGTAGACGCCAACGAGCTGCGCGGCCTCGTCCTGCACCTGCCACAGCCCTTCCGAGTAGCCGTACACGTCCTCCACGCGGCCCACGGGCGGCAGGACGATGCCCACGGGCGAGGCCTCCGTGGCGCGCGCTTCCACGCCCACGTCCTTCAGCTGCGCGAGCAGCGCGTCGCGCGTCACCTTGGAGGTGTTGGCGCGGATGACGACGGCGGGCGGCTGGTTGTTGGCGACGAGCATCGCCTCCGCGCGCTCGCGGCCGAACTGGCGGATCCACCGCTCCACCAGCCAGCGCGGGTGGCTCTCGCGCACGGACAGGTACTCCACCGGGTCCTTCTGGGAGGGCAGCGGCGGCGAGGGCAGCTCGGACAGCTTGCGCAGGATGGCGTTGGTGAAGCCCGCCGCGCGCCCGAGCCCCACGTCCTTGAGGGCCTGGACCGTTTCGGCCACGGCGGCGCGCGCGGGCACGCGGGTGTGGAAGAGCTGGTAGGCGCCCACGCGCAGGGCGGCCAGGACCTTGTCCTCCAGCGCGTCCAGCTTGCGGTCCGCGAAGCGGGTGATGGCGTAGTCCAGCGCGAGCTGCCGGCGGGTGGCGCCGTAGGTCAATTCGGTGACGAGCGCCGCGTCGCGAGGGTCCTTCGGAGGCGACTCCGACAGGACCGTGTCCAGCACCACGTTGAGATAGGCATCCGTGGCGCGCACGCGCGCGAGGATGTTGATGGCGAGGATACGGGCGCTCATCCTTCTTCCAGCCGGGTCATCAGGTCCACCAGTTGCGTGTCCGTCAGCCGCGTCGCGGGCAGATGGGACAGGGTGAGGCTCTGGAGGCTGTCCTCCAGGAGCTCGCGGTGGCCGCTCTCCGCCGGCTCACCACGTTGGACCTGCTGATACTTCGCGCGGGCCCAGGTGGCCAGCTCCGCTTCACTGAGCCGTCCGGCCAGCCGGTCCGCGATCTTCTGGCGCACGAGCGCCCGGGTGAGCAGGTCCGACGCGGGCGTGGAGCCGCCCTTCGCCGCGCGGCCCAGCGTCTTGCCCGGCTTGCCGTCCGTCTTCACCACCGTGGGCACGGACTTGCGGCCCAGCGTCTTCAGCGGCCCCCCGGCCTCCGCCGTGCGCCGCAGCGACCGCGCGGGCGTGGCCAGCGGAGTGGGCTCCGGCGCGTCGTCCTTCTTGAGCGGGTGCACGCGGCCCACCAGCTTGGGCTTCGGACGCGAGTCTTCGTCCTCGGGCCCGGCGGCCTTCTTGCGGCGGCCCAGCGACTTCAGCGGCCCGGGGATGGCGGGGTGGAAGATGCCGCTCGCGAAGGTCTCCAGGGCCTGGATGTACGGGTCGAAGCCGTGCAGCCCCAGCACCTGCATGGCGCACGCTTCGGCCACCACGGACTCGCGGGCGGGCGGCTTGAGCAGCACCTCGATGGCGGGCAGCCCCACCGCCTCCAGCGCCTCCTTCAGCGCGTAGGACGTGAAGCAGCCCGCCGGGTTGATGAGGATGCCCTCCACGTTCTTGCGCTCGGCGTGGATCGTGTCGATGAGGACGCCCTCGTGGTTGGACTGGACGATGGTCAGCGTCAGTCCCAGCTCCTTCGCCTTCGCGCGCAGGGCCGCGTCGAGGTCCGTCAGGCGGCCCCCCGCGACGTCCTCGCGCTCGCCCAGGAGGTTGAGGTTCGGCCCGTGCAACACCAGCAGCTTCATGCCCATCCGTGCGACTCCATGACGCGAGAATTCCACATGGCGCTCGTCGGCGCGCTCAAGACGTGAACGGCTGACTGCCCGGCTGCAATCTGTTTCCAGAGAGGAAGTCCGCCGCGCGCATCACCCGCTTGCCCTCCGGCTGGACCTCCAGGAAGACGACCGAGCCCTCGCCACAAGCGACCTCGATGCCCTCCGGCCCCGCGGACAGCACCGTGCCGGGCGCGCCCTTCCCTTCCGCGGGCCGCATCCGGTGCACCTTGAAGACCTTGCCACCCAGCAGCGTGTACGCACCGGGCCACGGCGTGAAGGCGCGCAGGCGGCGGTCCAGCTCCACCGCGGGTTTCGCGAAGTCCAGCTTGCCGTTCTCCTTGTCGATGATGGGCGCCAGCACCATGCCCTCGGAGGGCTGGGGCTGAGGCGTCAGCTCGCCGCGGAGGTAGCGCGGCAGGGACTCGCGCAGGATGTCGCCGCCCAGCGCGGACAGCTTCGCGTGCAGCGTGGCGCTCGTCTCGTCCGGCGCGATGGGCAGCCGCTTCATCGCCAGCACGGGGCCGGTGTCCAGGCCTTCATCCATCACCATCAGCGACACGCCCGTCTCGCTGTCGCCATGCTCGATGGCCCACTGGATGGGCGCGGCGCCCCGGAAGCGCGGCAGCAGCGACGCGTGCACGTTCACGCAACCCTTCGCGGGCAGGGCCAGCAGGTCCTTGGGGAGGATCTTCCCGTACGCCGTCACCACGCAGACGTCGGGCGCGTACTGGCGCAGCTCCTCGGAGAACGGCGGCGTGCGCAGCTTCTGCGGCTGGAGCACGGGGATGCCCTTCTCCAGCGCGCGCTCCTTCACGGGCGGCGCGGTGACGGCGTTGCCCCGGCCCTTGGGCTTGTCCGGCTGGGTGACGACGGCCACGACGTCGCCCACGTCGAAGCAGGCCTCCAGCGAGGCCACGGCGAACTCGGGCGTACCCATGAAGACGATGCGGGGTCGGCTGCTCATGTGAGGGAAATCTCGTGTGGGGAAAGGAGTTGGGTCAGGCCACGGACTTGAAGGCGGCGGGCGGCGCGGAGGTGTCCACCGCCTGGCGCTTGCGCGCGCGCAGCGCTTCCAGCGTGGACAGGGCCTCGCGCGTTTCCGGGGTGGTGGCCACGTCCTTGAGCGCGTCCAGCGCCTTCTCCAGCGCCAGCGCTTCGTCCGCCTCGCGCTGGCGGATGCGGTCCACCGCTTCGCTGAAGCGCGCGAAGAAGGCGCGCAGCTCGTCCTTGCGCCGCAGGGGGCGCAGGCGCGGATAGCGGCCCGCCGCGAGCGCCGCGACGTAGAGGCTCATCACGTGGACGGGGCCCGCCACACGGTGCGTGAAAAGGAGCCCGAACAACCCGAGCGCGATGCCCAGGCCCACGGTGGCCACGCCGGTGAGCCACCAGAGCGTCTCCACGCTGGACAGGCCCCCTTCGGCGGACATGCGGTGCACCTGCTGGGCGAGCACGCCGAACAGCAACATGCTCCCGGCGCCCATGCCGGTGAGCAGCAGGATGTATTTGAGCTGGAACTCCCGGTCGAGCAGGTACGTCCGGCGGATGATGGTCGGACGCGACGCGTTACGACTGTCTTCGGCATGGGGCATGTCGTTGACCAGCGTACCCCAGGAGGTGGGGGAGGTTTGCGTCCTTCGTGTGGACAGGTCTACACCCGACGGAAGCCCAGACGTTCGGACGTAAAGGAGCCCCATGTCCCGCTCATTCGTCGCCCTGTCCCTGGCCGTGTCCTGCATTGCGCTGGGGGGTTGCAAGAAGGAGGACCCCAAGACGCCGGAGTACTGGCAGTCCAGTCTGGAGGGGGCGAAGCGCCCCGACGACAAGGTGCGAGTGATTGAGTCGCTGCGCACGTCGGGCAACGTCAACGAGCAGTTCCTGCCCTTCCTGCACGCGAGGCTGTCCTCGGAGCGCCGGCCGGAGGTGAAGGCGGCGGTGGCCCGGACGCTGGGGGATTTGCACCACCCGACGTCGCTGGAGCCGCTGACGGCGGCGCTGGACCCCGGGGCTTCGGACGTGCCGGCGCAGCAGGTGAACAAGGCGGTGGTGGGCGCGCTGGGGCGGATTGGGGATGAGCGCGCGGTGCCGTCGCTGGTGCCGCTCTTGCGCAGCAAGGACAACTACACGCGCATCGAGGCCATCCAGGTGCTGGGCTCGCTGAAGGCGAAGCCGGCGGTGGAGCCGCTCATCCAGTTGGCGACGGACGAGTCCGCGGAGCCGTTCCTCAACAAGAAGGCCATCGAGGCGCTGGGGCAGATTGGGGATCCGCGCGCGGTGCCGGCGCTGATGCGCACGCTGACCAAGGAGCGCCGGGGCATGTCGTTCTATGTGGAGAGCAGCTTCGCGCTGTTCCAGCTGGGCGCGCCCGCGGCGGACGCGCTGCTGCCGGTGCTGGAGGGCAAGGACGCGGAGCTGCTCACGTGGGCGAAGGCGCAGGGGGTCAACCCCGCCAGCTACCCGATGAAGGCCGCGCAGGTGCTGGGCGACCTCCGGGAGAAGCGCGCGGTGCCCACGCTGTTGAAGCAGCTGTCGTTCACGCATTCGGATCCGCAGATCCAGGCGCTGGTGCGGATGCAGGCGGCGGACGCGCTCGGGAGGATGCGTGCGCAGGAGGCGGTGAAGCCGCTCGCGGGGCTCGTGGGTGAGCCGGACCCGACGGTGCGGGATGCGTACGTGCGGGCGCTGACGCTGCTGGGCAACCGGGACGCGCTCCCCGCGCTGGAGAAGGCGGCGGGCACCGGCGACTGGTACTCGCGGGAGATCGCCGTGAAGGGCATCGCGCTGCTGGGGGATGCGCGGGAGCAGCCGGTGCTCGCGAAGCTGGCGGCGGCGGAGCCCGCGCGCACGGCGGCGGACTGCCAGGAGACGGGCGAGGACGGGTGCCAGGACGCGGCGGCGCTGGGCAAGAAGCGCGCGGATCAGGTCCAGGGCTATGGGGCCGTGCTCGAAGCGGCGCAGGCGTGCAGCGGCAACGCGGGCTGCTGGTCGCAGCGGCTGCCCAAGGCGGACGCGGTGCTGTTGCAGCGCGCGGCGATGGAGCTGGGGCGCTCCGGGGCGGCGGACCAGGGCCCGACGCTGGCGAGCCGGCTCACCGAGCGCGACACCGAGGCGCGCGCCACGGTCATCCAGGCGGTGGACTGGCTGGCGGACGCGCCCGGCGCGGCGAAGAAGCTGCGCGAGGCGTCCCTGCCCGCGCTGAAGAAGCAGCTGGAGGACGAGAAGGGCAACTCCAACTTCGTGCGCGTGAACGAGGACCTGCGCCGGCTGATGGTCAAGCTGGAGCGGGCATAGCGCGCATCCTGGAAGTGCGCGGCGCGAAGGGCACGAGCATGTGCCCCCGCGCGCGAGCAGCATCCGATAAAGGCCACGTGTCACGCGGGAGCGGGCGTAGCGCGGCAGCAGATGCTCTACCGCGTGGCGAAGCACGCAGCTGGCAGCCCCCGCGCATGCCACGTGTCATGCGGGAACGGGCGTTGCGCCATCCTCAGAAGCACGCAGCGCGGGTGGCATCCGCTCCACCGCATGCTGGAGCACGCCCAACTGACGCACCAGCCGCGACAGCTGCGTGCGCGCCAGCGCGTCCGTGCCCTCCAGGCCCGGCGCCTCACGCTTGAGCGCTGACGGCACGCGGCGCGCCACCAGCGCCGCGGACAGTTCCTCCAGCGCGTCCGACGCGTAGCGCACCACCGGCCCCAGGTCCGAGTCCTGATGCCACGTGCGGCTCGCCGCCAGCGCCGTCACGGCCGCGGTGAAGCGGCGCGCGTACGTAATCAACGCCATCCCCGGCTCCAGCTCCTTCGCCGGTCCCTTCCACTCACTCAGCAAGCGCTGGAACGACGCCTCCGCGGACAACAGCGCCACGCCCACCTTGCGCCGGGCCTCTCGCAGCGCCGCCTCCGTGGACACGGGCGTGCGCGACACCTCGCGCAGGTAGTGCTGGTCCGCCTTCAGCACGCAGGCCACCTGCTCGGCGAAGCGCGCGTGCTCGGGGCTTGGCCAGAGCAGCCGGATGCCCACCAGCGCCAGCACGCCCCCCATCAGCGTGTTGAGGATGCGCACCCCCGCGAGCTGCCAGTCCCCTGTTTGAATCTCCGCGAGCAGAACCAGCGCCGGCGCCAGCAGCACCTGGTACACCGTGAAGTTCAGCGGCCGCACGCTCACCGACACGCAGACCAGCAGCACGATGGCCGCGAGCATCATCCACGGCGCCGGCAGCACGTGCACCAGCCCCATGGCCAGCACGCTGCCCACGAACGTGCCCGCCACACGCTGCAGCCCCTTCTCCGTGGTGAGCCCCGAGTACGGCTGCAACACGACAATCACCGTGATGGTCACCCAGTACCAGTGATTGAGCCCCAGCCCCTCCGCCAGCGCCGTCGCCACCGTCGCGGTGAGCCCCAGCCGCAGCGCGTGCCGGAAGACCACCGACTCCGGCGTCAGGTGGTCGCGAAGCACCTTCCACCACGAACGCCTGCGCCCCGGCTCCAACCCCAGCGGCTTCGTGTCCCGCTCCGGCAGCGGCTCGCTGCTCTCCAGCCGGGACGCCACGTCCAGCGCCACCGCGCTGTACTCCCGCAGCCGCCCCAAAAGCCCCGCCACGTGCGAGTACTGCGAGCGCGCCGGCTCCGGCAGGCCCCCGTCCGCATGGAGCACCCGCGTCACCCGCTCCGCGTCCCACGACGACGGCACCGGCACCGTGCCGCGCACCAGCGAGCCGACCACGCCCCGCAGGTCCACCGCCAACGCGCCCAGCGCGTGCTGCGCCTCGATGCGGGCCGTGCGGCACGCCCCCTGGCGCGGCGCTTCGTCCAGCGCCTCCGACATCGCCGTGAGCAGGAGCGACAGCGCGTCCGCGTCCTCCAGCAACACCAGCAGGTGCTCGCCCCGGCCGCTCTCCTCCTGCCGTCCCTGGCGCGTGGCCCCCAGCATCGCGCGCGCCGTCTCCAGCGACTGCCGCATGCGCGCGGCCCGCTGCACCGCCTCCCATGTCCCCACCCGAGAGGGCCCCTCCATGGGCCAGCCCGCGACCGCGTCCGCGACGTCCGCCAGCTCGTCGTAACAGGCCGCGATGGCCAGCCGCGCGGGGCGGTATGGCCGGAGCGGCCACAGCACCAGCGCCAGGAACATGGACCACAGGCCGCCCGCGACGAAGTACGCCGCCTGCATCAGCGCCGCTTCCGGTCCTCGCTGCGGCAGGGCCAGCGACACCACGAACAGGTTCGCCAGCAGCATGCCCACGATGCCCGGCGTGTCCCCGAAGCTGCGCGCGAAGCCGCACGCCGTCACCCAGAAGAGCGTCAGCGCCACGTCCACCCAGAAGGGACTCGGCAGCACGATGACGAGCCCCACCAACGCGCCCAGCACCGTCATCGCCCCCATGGCCCGAGCGCGCGTGCGGTACGGCCCGCCCTTGTCCACCAGCGCGACGAAGAGCCCGGCCATGCCCGCCCACGCAGCCGCCGGCTGCGACAGAAGCGCGGAGATCAGCAGCGGAACGCCCAGCGCCAGCCCCGTGCGCAACCCCGCCGCCACCGCGGGACGGCCCGGCTGGAAGCGGAAGAGGCCCGCGACGTGGCGAGGCAGGTGTCCCCGGGCCGCACGCCCTCGGGGTGCCACCCAGCCTTCCGCCACCGTCTCGCCTCCGTCCCCGCGCATCCCCGCTCCTTCCCCGGGTGAACGTCTCCGGAGGAAGAAGATGGGGTGCGCGAGCGCCGGATTCCGCCCCTGCCCGCCCGCATGCACGGCGGACGGGCCAGAACGCCTGGCGTCCAGACACGGGGTGTGGGTGGACGGGCGTGCACAGGCAGGATGAAAATGAACGGAAATACACCCCCGCGCACCTGCCTACCTACCGGTCGGAATGTGTTTCCGGGGTCGATGTAGGCTGAAAACTTCACCTGTGAATTCATGAGCTTGGACCCACTCATGACTGTGTAAGCAGCCACCCACACGCAACAATGGGACGGCTGACACGAGAATCAATTTGTCCGGCTCACCTGTCCCCCGAAAGCACTCCCCCATGGCCCTGCGCACCGACCTCTCCAAGCCCGTTGTCGCCACCCAGAACCGCACCGACACGAAGCCGGTGAACACCGTGAAGCCGCAGGGCCCGGTGGGCATGAGCTCGCAGTCCAGCTTCAGCGCGGGCGCGCCCTCCAAGGCGAAGGCCACGGTGGCGCTGAACGGCGTGGGCCAGAAGCTGACGCCGGGCCCGGTGGACCTCACCAGCCCCCAGGCGCAGCAGGCCGTGCAGCAGACGGTGTCGTACGTGAACCAGAAGAACCCGCAGCTGACCGGCATCACGGGCGGCACGTCGTTCTCGCCGCGCACGGTGGAGCGCGACCAGCTGGGCATGACGCACGTGCGCATGGACCGCATGCACGAGGGCCTGAAGGTCGCCGGTGAGCAGATCATCGGCCACCTGGACGCGAAGGGTCAGTTCGACAGCCTGACGGGCGACGTGTCCAACGTCCCGGTGGGCATTGGCAAGGCGCCCACGAAGCTGACCGCGAAGGACGCGCTGGCCGTGGCGCAGAAGGACTTCAACGGCGAGACGTCCAAGGCGCCCACCGCGGAGAAGGTCATCGTCAAGGGCAAGGACGGCCAGTACCACGCCGCCTACCACGTGACGCTCACCGACACGAAGGTGTCCAGCGGCAAGGACCCGCGCTCGATGAACTACTTCATCGACGCGAACACCGGCGAGTCGCTCAAGCAGTACAACACGCTGAGCCACCTGGACCGCACGACCAACGCCAGGCGCGCTGGCGGCACCTCCGGCACGCCCGCGCAGACGCCCACCCCGCCGACGACGCCCACCACGCCGGGCAGCGCGGGCCGCGTGGCGGACGACCAGACGATGTACAGCGGCAAGGTCGACATCCAGACCACGAAGAACAAGGACGGCACGTTCTCCCTGGATGACAAGACGCGCGGCAAGGGCATCGTGACGTACGACGCGAAGAACAAGGCCGAGGCGTCCGGCACCACGGGCTTCACGGACAACAACGACGTCTGGGGCGAGAAGACCGACCCGTCGCGCGCCGCCACCGCGGTGGACGCGCACTACGGCGCGGAGATGACCTACGACTTCTACAAGGAGATCCTCGGCCGCGACTCCATCGACGGCAAGGGTGAGAAGCTGGTCTCCTACGTGCACACCGACGTGAACCTGGTGAACGCGTTCTGGGACGGCGAGAAGATGCAGTACGGCGACGGCGACGGGAAGGACTCCGGCCCGCTCACCACGCTGGACATCGCCGGCCACGAAATCACCCACGGCCTCACGGAGCGCACCGCGGGCCTGGAGTACGAGGGTGAGTCCGGCGGCCTCAACGAGTCCTTCAGCGACATCATGGGCACCGGCGTGGAGTGGTTCGCCAGCCAGAAGAACAGCGCGGTGAAGTTCGACTGGGCGGTGGGCGAGGACGCGTGGACGCCCAAGAACGGCGACAACACGGACGCCCTCCGCTACATGAACGACCCGACGGCGGACGGCTACTCCATCGACAACTACAAGAACTTCCCGAAGATGACGGAGGTCCACGGCTCCAGCGGCATCGCGAACAACGCCTTCTTCCTGCTCACCGAGGGCGGCAAGAACAAGACGTCCGGCATCGAGGTGAAGGACGGCATCGGCATGGAGAAGAGCCTGAAGGTCTTCGGCCGCGCGCTCACCACGTACATGACGCCGCAGACGAACTTCTCCCAGGCCCGCGCCGCCACCATCAAGGCCGCCACGGACCTGTACGGCAAGGACTCCACCGAGGCGAAGAAGGTCGCCGAGGCCTGGACCGCCGTTGGCGTGACCAAGTAGTCCTCTGAGCTTTCAGGCCCGGATGGGAGCCCTTTTGCTCCCGTCCGGGCCTTTTTCATTTCACTGCTTCGACAGGGCTTCCTTCTGTTCGGCCTGCAGGTCACGGACATGCTCCCCGGCGACGTCCACGGTCACCTGATGGAGCGTGCCGGTGAACTCGAAGGGCGCGGCGTAGCGCTTGCTCACGGATGACTGCTCGTCCCGGCCGCAGGTGAGCCCCTCCCCCAGGCTGATGGCCACCGGCATGGTGTCGTCGATGGTGCTCTGCGCCACCAGGTCCCCGTTGATGTAGAGCCGGCCGCGTCCGGGGGTGCCCTTCCCCACGGCGGGCTCCGCCTTGCCGGTGGGCTCGAACTCGAACCGCAGCTCCGAGCGCCCCTCCGGCACGTCCACCGCCGACTCGATGTGGAACTCCTGCTCGCCGAGGTAGTTGTAGGCGTAGTGCAGCTTCCGGCCCTGGATGAAGAACGTGTAGCCGCCGGTGAGGCCGCCGTGGCTGAGCAGCACGCCCTCCGTGCCGGGCTTCACCTCCGCGTCGGCGGTGATGGTGTGCGGCCGGTTGAGCACGTGCACCGCGGCGTTCTCCGGCGCGGGGGACGTGTGCGGCCGGTACACGTAGCGCGTGCGGTCCTTCGTGAGCTGCGGGCGCTCCGTGGCGAACACGGCGAAGCTGGGCGACGCCATCGGGAACACCTGGTAGCGACCCGCTTCCGCGTACCAGAGAGCGATCATCTCGATGAGCTTGCCCCGGTGCTCCTCCGCCACGTTCCGCGTCTCGGAGCAGTCTTGCGCCACGTGGTACAGCTCCCAGCCGTGCGTATCCAGCTCGCGCAGCCGGTCCTCGTCGAGCAGCGACTGGCCGAACGCCTCTCCAGCCTCCGTGAAGGACGGGCCGGGGAACGGGCACACCGCGCGCCAGCCGTCGTGGTAGATGGCGCGCGAGCTGAACATCTCGAAGTACTGCGTGCGGTGGCGGCTCGGCGCGTCCCCGTCGTTGAACGTGTGCTTGAGGCTGACGCCCTCGATGGGTGACTGGGTGACGCCGCGGATCTCCGCCAGCGGCTCCAGGCCCAGGCAGTCCAGCACCGTGGGCACCATGTCGATGGCGTGCGCGTACTGCGTGCGCACCTCGCCCTTCGCCTGGATGCCCTGGGGCCAGTGGACGAGGAACGGGTCGGTGGTGCCGCCTCGGTACGTCTCCCGCTTCCAGCGGCGGAACGGCGTGTCCCCCGCCCAGGCCCAGCCCCACGGGTAGTGGTTGAAGTGCTTCGGGCCGCCCAGGTCTTCCAGCGCCGCCAGGTTCTGCTCCAGGGACTCCGGCGCGTTGTTGAAGAACTTCAGCTCGTTCACGGAGCCGTGTGGCCCGCCCTCCGCGCTGGCCCCGTTGTCGGACAGCACCATGATGAGCGTGTTGTCCAACTCGCCGGTGTCCTCCAGGAACTTCAGCAGCCGGCCGATGTGGTGGTCCGTGTGCTCCAGGAAGCCCGCGAACACCTCCATCATCCGCGCGTAGAGGTGCTTCTCCTCCGGGGGCAGCGAGCCCCACTCCTGCACGTCCGGATCATGCCGGGACAGCTGCGTGCCCCGGGGAACCACGCCCAGCTCCAGCTGCCGCTGGAACACCTTCTGGCGGTAGGCGTCCCAGCCGTCGTCGAACTTGCCCGCATAGGCGTCCGCCCACTCGCGGGGGACGTGGTGGGGCGCGTGCATGGCGCCCGTGGCGAAGTAGAGGAAGAAGGGCTTGTCGGGCGCGACCTGCTTGGTGTCCGCGATGCAGTCGATGGCGCGGTCCACCAGGTCCGGCGTGAGGTGGTAGCCCTCCTCGGGAGTGCCGGACGGGCGGATGGCGTGGTTGTCGTGGATGAGGTCCGGGTAGTACTGGTGCGTGTCTCCGCCCAGGAAGCCGTAGAAGCGCTCGAAGCCACGGCCCAGCGGCCAGCGCGAGTACGGCCCGGCGGCGCTCGTCTGCTCCGCGGGGGTCAGGTGCCACTTGCCAATGGCATACGTGTTGTAGCCGGCCTCCATCAGCATCTCGGAGAGGAAGCCATTCTCGAAGGGGATGGTGCCGTTGTAGCCGGGGTAGCCCAGCGACGTTTCGGTGATGGTGCCCATCCCGTTGGAGTGGTGGTTGCGGCCGGTGAGGACACACGAGCGCGTGGGCGAGCACAGCGCGGTGGTGTGCATGTTGTTGTAGAGCAGCCCGCCTTGCGCCAGCCGGTCCAGGTTTGGCGTGCGGATGGGCGAGCCGTAGCAGCCCAGGTGTCCGAAGCCCATGTCATCCAGGATGATGAACAGGACGTTGGGCGCGCCGGGCTTCGAGCGAAGGGGCGCTGGCCACGCGGGAGACGACTGCTCCCAGGTGCGTCCGATGACGCCGGGGAAGGGACTGCCGGGTTTGTATTCCTTGAGGGACATGAGCGAGCGCGCCTCCACGCGAACCGGAACGTTCTCTTGCGTGAGGTGCATCGCCCCCGGAGGCAGCGAATCTGCCCCCGGGACGGAGGCGGCCGGACCCAGGCCCTGGCCGCCTCCTGCTTCACGCCCCGCTCACGTCACGGGGAACGGGTTGCGTTCGTGGAACTGCCGCTGGTGGAAGTACGGGTACGGCCAGGGCGTGGTGCTGGCGGCGTCCAGCGTGGCCACCTGCGCGGGCGTGAGGTTCCAGCCGATGGCGCCCAGGTTCTGGCGCAGCTGCTCCTCCGTGCGCGCGCCGATGATGACGTTGGACACGGTGGGCCGCTGGAGCACCCAGTTGAGCGCCACCTGCGGCACCGTCTTGCCCGTCTCCTGGGCCACGGCGTCGAGCGCGTCCACGACCTTGAAGAGGTACTCCTCCGGCACCTGCGGGCCGCCGGCCGCGGTGGCGGGGTTGTTGAGGCGGCTTGTCTCCGGCTTCGGCGCGCCCCGGCGCAGCTTGCCGGTGAGCCGGCCCCAGCCCAGCGGGCTCCACACCACCGCGCCCACCTTCTGGTCCTGCGCGAGCGGCATCAGCTCCCACTCGTAGTCCCGGCCCACGAGCGAGTAGTAGGCCTGGTGGGCCACGTAGCGCGCCAGGTTGTAGCGCTCCGACACGGCCAGCGACTTCATCAGGTGCCAGCCGGAGAAGTTGGAGCAGCCGAGGTAGCGGATCTTCCCCGCGCGCACGAAGCCGTCCAGCGTGTTGAGGACCTCCTCCACGGGCGTCACCGCGTCGAAGGCGTGGAGCTGGAACAGGTCGATGTAGTCCGTCTTCAGCCGGCGCAGCGCGGCCTCCACGGCGCGCGTGAGGTGGAAGCGCGAGGAGCCCACGTCGTTGGGCCCCGTGCCCGCGCGGAAGGTGGCCTTGGTGGAGATGATGGCCTTGTCGCGCCGGCCCTCCAGCGCCTTGCCCAGAATCTCCTCCGCGAGCCCCGCGGAGTAGCCGTCCGCGGAGTCGAACATGTTCACGCCCGCGTCCAGCGCGATGTCCACGAGCCGCGTGGCCTCCTTCACGTCGCTGGAGCCGAAGCCCTTGAAGAACTCACCCGAGCCACCGAACGTGCCCGTGCCCAGACTGAGGACGGGGACCTTGAAACCAGAACCACCCAGCTGCCGGTATTCCATGACGTTCACCTCGTGACGAAGCGGGACGAAAGGCGGCCCACGTAACGGGCCGTGGCGCGGCGCGCAACCGTCGTTTCGCGACACGCGTGATGCTTGAAGCGGCGCGTGGGGGCGCCCATCATGCGCGCGCCTTCCCGGGCGGGGAGGCAGGGGTCCAGGTCTCACGTGAGCACGTCCGCGCCACCCGCATCCGGCCGTCCGCCCATCCTGCGGGCATTGGGCTATCTGCGCCGCTACCGCCTGGAGGCGTTGGGGGCGCTGCTGTCGCTGCTGCTCGTCTCCGTGGCGAACCTGGGCGCGCCGCAGATGATCCGCATCGCCATCGACCACGGGCTCGCGCGTGGGGAGATACAGCCCGTGTGGCTGGCGGTGGGAGGCCTGGTCGCCATCGCGCTGGGGCGCGGCCTGTTCAACTTCCTGCAGGGCTACCTGGCGGAGCGCGCGTCGCAGGGCGTGGCGTTCGACCTGCGCGACGCGCTCTTCGCGCGCATCCAGCGGCTGTCCTTCAGCTACTACGACCAGGCACAGACGGGGCAGCTGCTCACGCGGCTGACGAGCGACGTGGAGGCGGTGCGCACCTTCGTGGGCAGCGGCGTGGTGCAGTTCGCCGCGGCGGCGGCGATGCTGGTGGGCTGCGCGGGGCTGCTGCTGTACCTGGATCCGGTGCTGGCGCTGGCGGCGCTGAGCACCGTGCCGCCCATCCTGTGGGTGCTGCGCCGGTTCATGCGGCGGATGCGTCCGCTGTTCGGACAGTTGCAGGCGCTGCTGGGCTCGCTCAACAGCACGCTGCAGGAGGACCTGCGCGGGCTGCGCGTGGTGCGCGCCTTCTCCGGCGAGGCGCGGGAGCTGGAGCGCTACGGGAAGACCAACGCGGAGTTGAAGGACAAGAACCTGCGGGTGGTGGACGCGCTGGCTGCCAACTTCCCCTTCGTCACCTTCTTCGCCAACCTGGGCACGCTGATGGTGGTGGGCGTGGGCGGCTGGCGCATCCTCCATCAGGAGCTGACGCTGGGAGAGCTGGTGGCCTTCACCAGCTACCTGGCCTTCCTGCTGATGCCCCTGATGACGCTGGGCTTCTTCGCGGCCAGCATGTCGCGAGCGAGCGCGTCCGCGCAGCGCGTCTTCGAGCTGCTCGACACGGCGGTGGAGGTGACGGACCGCCCGGGCGCGGTGCCGCTGCCTCCTTTGCAGGGCCGCATCGAGCTGCGCGACGTGCGCTTCCGCTACGCGGGCAGCGAGCGCGAAATCCTGTGCGGCGTGAGCGTGACGCTGGAGCCCGGACAGCTGGTGGCGGTGCTGGGCACCACCGGCTCCGGCAAGAGCACGCTCATCAACCTGCTGCCCCGCTTCTACGACGTCACCGGGGGCGCGGTGCTGCTGGACGGGCACGACGTGCGGGACGTGACGCTCGCGAGCCTGCGCTCGCAGATGGGCGTGGTGCTCCAGGACGCGCTGCTGTTCTCCGGAACGGTGCGGGAGAACATCGCCTACGGGCGCCCGGAGGCGACGCAGGCCCAGGTGGAGGCCGCGGCGGAGGCGGCCCAGGCGGCGGAGTTCATCCGCGAACTGCCCCAGGGCTACGACACGGTGGTGGGCGAGCGCGGCGTGGGGCTGTCCGGCGGGCAGCGGCAGCGGTTGGCCATCGCGCGGGCGCTGCTCACGGATCCGAGACTGCTCATCCTGGACGACAGCACGTCCGCGGTGGACGCGCGCACGGAGACCGCCATCCAGGGAGCGCTGGACGCGCTGATGCGGGACAAGCGCAGGACGGCCATCGTCATCGCCCAGCGCATCAGCACCGTGCGGGACGCGGACCTCATCCTGGTGTTGGACGAGGGGCGCATCGCCGCGAAGGGACGTCACGAGGAGCTGAAGGCCACCAGCGAGCTGTACAACGACATCCTCGGGTCGCAGCTGCTGCCGCCGCGCCAGGAGGAGGTGGCATGAGGCGGCCTGGAAGCATCGAGGCGATGGCGGAGCTGGAGACGGGCCGGGCGCAGCACCGCGGGAAGGTGCTGCGCCGGCTGCTGGGCGAGCTGCGTCCGCACGCGGGCACGCTCACCGTGGCGATGGCCTTCATCCTGGTGGGCGCGGCGTGCCAGGCGCTGGGGCCGTACCTGATGAGCCGGGCCATCGACCACGACATCGGCTCGGGAGACGGCTGGGGGCTGTTGCGGACGCTGGGGGTGCTGTTCGTCGTCTACGTCGTGGGCGTGCTGACGCAGCAGGCGCAGACGCGGCGGGTGGGCCACACGGGGCAGCACGTCCTGTCGGATTTGCGCCAGCGCCTCTTCGCGCGGCTCCAGCAGCTGCCGCTGTCGTGGTTCGACCGCCGGCCGCTGGGCGACCTGATGAGCCGGCTGCTCAGCGACGTGGACACGCTCAACCAGCTCTTCGCGCAGGGGCTGACGCAGCTGTTGGGGTCGCTGCTGGGACTGGTGGGCGTGCTCGTCGCGATGTTCGCGCTCAACTGGCGCCTGGCGCTGGCGTGCTTCTCCCTCATCCCCGCCATCGTGCTCACCACGTGGTTCTTCGCGTCGCGGGCGCGCAATGCCTACCGCAAGACGCGGCAGACGGTGGGCGACGTGACGGCGAACCTCCAGGAGGAGATTGGCGGCGTGCGGCAGGCGCAGGCGTTCAACCGCACGGAGAAGAACATCGAGCGCTTCCGCGACCGCAACGCGGCCAACCGCGACGCGAACGTGGCGGCGGTGGGCATCACGTCCGCGTTCTCGCCGGCCATCGACCTGCTCTCCACGCTGTCCACGGCGCTCGTGATTGGCTACGGCGGCGCGCTGGCGCTGAGTGGGCAGCTCACGGTGGGCGGCGTGGCGGCGTTCCTCATCTACGTGCAGCAGTTCTTCCGGCCGGTGCAGTTGGCCGCGTCCGTGGCCGCGCTGATGCAGTCCGCGCTGGCGGGGGCGGAGCGCATCTTCTCCATCCTCGACGAGGCAACGGAGCCGCCAGACGTGGCGGGCGCGGTGGAACTGGGGTCGCTCCAGGGCCAGGTGGTGTTCGAGGGCGTGTCCTTCGGGTACGACGCGTCGAGGCCGGTGCTGCGCGACGTGTCCTTCCACCTGGAGCCCGGCCAGACGCTGGCGCTGGTGGGTCGCACGGGCGCGGGCAAGACGACGGTGGCCAGCCTGGTGCCGCGCTTCTACGACGTGACGGGGGGCATGGTGCGCGTGGACGGCGAGGACGTGCGCCAGGTGACGCGCGGCAGCCTGCGCCGGCAGATGGCCATGGTGCTCCAAGAGCCGTTCCTCTTCAGCGGGAAGGTGGCGGACAACATCGCCTACGGGAAGCCGGACGCCACCCGCGAGGACGTGGAGGCGGCGGCGAAGGCGGTGCACGCGCACGACTTCATCACCCAGTTGCCGCAGGGCTACGACACCGTGCTGGGCGAAGGCGGCGCGACGCTCAGTCAGGGGCAGCGGCAGTTGCTCGCGTTCGCTCGCGCGGTCATCGCCAATCCGAGGGTGCTCATCCTGGACGAGGCGACGGCGAACATCGACACGCGCACGGAAGCGCTCATCCAACTGGCGCTGGGGCAACTGTTGTCCGGCCGCACGAGCATCGTCATCGCGCACCGGCTCAACACCATCCGCCACGCGGACCTCATCCTGGTGCTGGAGCACGGCACCGTGGCCGAGCGGGGCAACCACGAGGAGCTGCTCGCGAAGGGCGGGCTCTACGCGGAGCTGTATCACCAGCAGTTCCGCGACACGCCGGAGCCGACGGTCAAGGCGCTGGGCTGAAGGCGCGCCACCGGCCGCGGCTCCCCAAAACCTGTCCGACTGTCGGACAGGTTCGTGCGGCCCCGGGCGGAGCGCTGGCCCCCTGGCCACGGCGCTCCAAAACCTGTCCGACTGTCGGACAGGTTTCTTCGGTGCGTCGCGGCGGGGACTTCGCCCCTGCTTCGGGCGGAAACGTGCACCCACGGTGATCGACCGTTGCGCGCTGGACCACCTCCGTCATTTTGACGCCCTCTGGGCCTGCATCCCGCTTGCACGGTCGAACGCCCTTCGTTACCCAGCGGCCGAGGGTGCGGCCCATCGGCATGCGCTTCGCGCCGGCAGTCCCCATCTCCAGCATTCATTGCGTCGAAGTAGGACGCGCCCCCTTCACCCCTTCAGGGAGCAGGCATGGCAGGCAGTCGAGGGACAGCATTGGTGACGGGTACGTCCGCGGGTATCGGCGCGGTGTATGCCCGAAGGCTGGCGGCGCTTGGGTATGACCTGGTCCTCGTCGCTCGGCGGGAGGAGCGGCTGAAGGCGCTGGCGGCGGAGCTGACGGCGGCGCATGGCATCCGCGCGGAGGTGCTGCGGGCGGACCTCACGGTGCACGCGGACCTCCAGCGGGTGGCCGGGCGCGCGGCGGGTGACGACCTCACCCTGCTCATCAATAACGCGGGCGTGGGTGGCTATGGCCCCTTCGCGCAGGTGGAGCCCGCGGCGCTGGAGGGCCTGGCGAACCTGCACATGATGGCGCCGATGCTGGCCACGCGCGCGGCGCTGCCCGGCATGCTGGCGCGGGGCAAGGGCGCGGTCATCAACGTCGCCTCCCTGCTCGCCTTCTCCGGCGCGATGCCACCGGGTCCCCTGCCCCACCGGGCCACCTACGCGGGCGCGAAGGCGTTCCTCGTCCACTTCACCCGCACGCTCGCGGGAGAGCTGCGCGGCACGCCCGTGGTGGCGCAGGTCGTCTGCCCGGGCATGACCTTCACGGAGTTCAACGGCGGCTATCCCGGCACCATGTCGCCGGAGGACGTCGTCACGGCGTCGCTCGTCGCGCTGGAGCGCGGTGAGACGGTCTGCGTTCCGGGACTGGAGGCCGCGGAGTCCCTCACGGCCCTGGAGAAGGCGGAGGCCGGATTGCTGCGTGGTGCGACCCACGCATTGGCCGGGCGGTACCGGACGGCCTGAAACGCATTTGCTGCACATGCATCCATTTTGGCGTTCATCTGCACGGAGGAAGCACTCATGAGCGGAACCTCGACGCGACCCGCGGAGAAGAGCGGCACCTTCAAGCTGGGCGGCGACCTGCCCGTCCACCGGCTGGGCTACGGCGCCATGCAGCTCACGGGCCCTGGCATCTGGGGCCCGCCCAAGGACCGGGCGGAGGCGGTGCGCGTGTTGCGCCGCGCGCTGGAGCTGGGCGTGGACTTCATCGACACGGCGGACTCCTACGGCCCCTACGTCAGCGAGGAGATCATCGCGGAGGCCCTGCACCCCTACGCCAAGGGCGTGGTGGTGGCGACGAAGGCGGGCCTGGTGCGCACGGGGCCCAACGAGTGGCATCCGGTGGGCGCGCCCAAGTACCTGCGCCAGGAGCTGGAGCTGTCGCTGCGCCGGCTGAAGCTGGAGCGCATCGACCTGTACCAGTTGCACCGCATCGACCCGAAGGTCCCGGTGGAGGAGTCGCTGGGTGAGCTGAAGGCGCTGCAGCAGGAAGGGAAGATCCGCCACATCGGCCTGTCGGAGGTGTCGGTGGAGGAGATTGAGCGGGCGCGCAAGGTGGTGGACATCGTGTCGGTGCAGAACCGGTACAACCTGACCGACCGCGTGCACGAGAAGGTGCTGGATTACTGCGAGAAGGAGAACCTGGGTTTCATCCCGTGGTTCCCGCTGGCGACGGGCGGTCTGGCGAAGCCGGGGAGCACGCTCGACTCCGTGGCGAAGAAGCACAACGCGACGCCCGCGCAGATTGCCCTCTCCTGGCTGCTGGAGCGCTCGCCGGTGATGCTGCCCATCCCGGGCACGTCCTCCGTGAAGCACCTGGAGGAGAACGTCGCGGGCGCGGAGGTGAAGCTCAGCAAGGATGAGCTGGCCGCCGTGGACGCGCAGGCGTCGGGGCGCTGAAGACCGGCACTCACTTCCGCTTCACGTAGCGCAGGAGGAGCGTCACCAGCTCCTCCTGGAGCAGCCCCTGGGACAGGGACTCGGGGCGCTCCACCACGGCTCGGTGGATGACCGCGTGGGACACCGTGTCGATGAGCCACAGGGCCAGCTCCGGGTCCGGCACGTCCGTGCGGAATTTGCTCAGGGCCTCCAGCATGGGCGAGTCGTCCGGATCCCATTTCCTTGCCGGACGCGCTGGCAGTTCCTCCGTCAGCGCGTGGTGCAGCTTCGGATTCACCGCGTGCGCCGCGAAGCCCAGCGCCACCAGCGTCCGGATGAGGTCCTCCAGCGTGTTGAACTTTCGCGTCGCCAGCACCTCTCGCGCGGCGGCGCGCTGCTCCTTCACGTGCCGGCGTAACACCTCCGCCACCAGCGCCTCCTTGCTGGGGAAGAACTGGTAAAGCGATGCGACGTTCACGCCCGCCCGCTCCGCGATGCGGTTCGTCGTCAGCTTCGCGTAGCCGTCGCGCACCAGAATGTCAGCAGTTGCCTGCACCAACGCGTCCACCGTCGCTCGCGAGCGCTCCTGCGTGGGTGTCTTCCGAGGGGAAAGCTTCGCGCGCGGCATGCCGGACTCCTGGGGCGGGAACGCAAGCTGACAACATAAGCAGTCCCTTACATTCTTGTCTCCGTCGCCGCTGACTCGCGACAGGAGACCTTCCATGTCCCATGACATCCTGCCGGTGCTCGTCATCGGCGCAGGGCCCACAGGCCTGACGCTCGCTTGCGACCTCGCTCGCCGGGGCGTTCGCGTGCGCATCGTGGATGCGGCGCCGCGTCCCTTCGTCGGCTCTCGCGGCAAGGGGCTTTCGCCTCGCACGCTGGAGGTGTTGGACGACCTGGGCGTGCTCGATGCCGTGCTCGCCGCGGGCAATGCCTATCCCCGCCTCCGCATCCATTGGCGGCGCTTCGTCGTGGGGCGCTGGACCATGATGGCCCGCCGCGCCGTGACCCCGGACGTGCCCCACCCCAATCCCCGGCTCGTGCCCCAGGCCCGCACCGAGGGCATCCTGCGCGACCGGCTGGCGTCGCTGGGTGTCTCGGTGGAGTTCGGCACCGCGCTCACCGGCTTCACCCAGGACGACAGCGGCGTCACCGCCACCCTCACACGCGACGGCGCGGAGGAGACCGTCCGCGCGGAATACCTGGTGGGCGCGGACGGCGGACACAGTCGCGTGCGCAAGGAGCTGGGCCTGACCTTCCACGGCGTCACCCATGAGGAGGAGCGCATGGTCGTGGGCGACGTGCGCGTGGACGGATTGGACCGCACGCACTGGCATGTGTGGCCCTTCGCCACGGGCGGCATGGTGGCGCTGTGCCCGCTGCCCGGCCCGGACCGCTTCCAGCTCGCCCTCCAGGTGAAGCCTGGCGGCACCGTGCCGGAGCTCACCGAGGCCGCGATCCACCAGCGCATCCAGGAAGGTGCCCGCCCGGGCTCCAGGCTGCGGCTGCATGACGCGAGCTGGCTGTCCGTGTACCGCCCCAACGTGCGCATGGTGGACCGCTACCGCGTGGGCCGCGTCTTCATCGCGGGCGACGCCGCGCACGTGCACCCGCCCGCCGGAGGCCAGGGGCTCAACACCGGCGTGCAGGATGCCTACAACCTGGGGTGGAAGCTGGTCCACGTGCTCCAGGGCGCGGCCCCTGCCCTGCTCGACACCTACGAGGCGGAGCGGCTGCCCATCGCCGCGCGGGTGCTCGGACTGTCCTCGAAGCTGTTCGACGGCATGCGGCAGGGACGCATGAAGGCACTGAACCGCGGCGACGAGCTGCTGCAGCTGGGCTTGAGCTATCGCGGCGGTCCGCTCGCTCCGGAGGTCCCCGGCGACACGGCCCGGGTGCAGGCCGGAGACCGTGCCCCGGACGCCCCCTGCGTGGATGCTCGCGGCGAACCTGTCCGACTGTCGGACAGGTTTCGCGGCCCCCACTGGACGCTGCTCGCCTTTGGCCCCGCGCACGCGGGTGTCGAGGCATGGGCTCGCGAATGCCCAGGGGATTCCGTGCGCGTCGTCCACATTCTCGGAAAGGGCGCGGCCCCCAGCTCCGAGGCCCTCTTCGACAGGGACGTCCACGCCCACCGTGCCTACGACGTGCTCCCGGGAAGGGCTGCACTCATCCTGGTGCGCCCGGATGGCTACGTGGGACACGCGTCCCGGCCCGGCGACCTCGCTGCGCTGACCGCATTCCTCACGCCGCTCCTGCCCGCGCACGCAGAGGTCGCGCTGGACGTAACCGCTGGAACGCCCGCCGCGTAGAGGGAGCAACCTGCGGGGCTTCGCATTCTGGCGAGGCCCATGGAGACTCTCCCCATGTCCATCCGCTCCTTCCGTGGAAGCGCCGCCCGCGCAGCGCTCGGCCTCCTGACGCTGTCCGCCTGCGGCTCTGGCGACGACACCGACCCGTCCTCCCGGCGCTTCCGCGTGCGCATCGAGAACGTGGCGCCCTTCCAGAACCTCAAGTCCGGCCGCTTCGACACGAAGGTGAGCGGCACGTCCCCAGGTCCGCTGGCCCCGGGTGATACCTACGAATTCAGCTTCACCGCGGGCCGCAACCACCGTCTGTCCTTCGCCACCATGTTCGGCGCGTCCAACGACTGGTTCTTCGGCACCGAGCCCCAGGGCATCCCGCTCTACTCTTCCGACGGGCAGCCGCTGATCGGCAACATCACCTCGCAGGTGGTCCTCTGGGACGCCGGCACGGAGGTGAACGAGGAGCCCGCCGTGGGCGCGCACACCGCGCCGAAGCAGGCCACCTCCACGGACGGCCCGGGCATCAACGACTTCAACTCCAACAACGTGCGGCGCGTGGGCGCGCAGCCCGTGCTCAGCAGCGGCCTGACGTTCAATCTGCCCCCGCTCGCATCGATGATCCGCGTGCAACTGGCCCACGACGCGGCCACCCAGCGCTTCACCATGCGCATCGAGAACGTCTCCGACGACCGCAACACCCTCAGCACCTCCGAGGGCATCAAGCCCGTGCGCATCTCCCCGGGAGTCTGGGTGGTGGGCGCAGGCAATGAGCCCCTCTTCACCGAGGGTCAGCCGGACCGGGGCCAGGGCCTGGAGACGCTCGCGGAAGGCGGCGACGCCACCGCCCTGGACACCTGGCTCAAGCCGCTGAACGGCGTGGCCACGCCCCTGTCACCGGGCGTCTTCGCCGTGCACAACGCCGCCTCGCCGCTGTTCACGGAAGGCGCGCTGGACCGGGGCCTGGGACTGGAGGCGCTCGCGGAGACGGGCGATGCCTCGCGGCTGGCCAGTGCCCTCTCTTCGACTCCGCCCACGGGCGTGAGCAAGTCGGGCACCTTCAACACGCCCGTGGACGCGTCCGCCCCCGGTCCCCTCCTGCCGGGCCGCGCCTACGAATTCACCGTCAACGCCAGCCCCGGCGACCGGCTGACCTTCGCGACCATGTTCGGCCAGTCCAATGACTGGTTCTTCGGCCCCGACGAGCAGGGCATCACGCTCTTCGACAAGGCCAATGCCCCCGTGACGGGCGACATCACGTCCAAGGTGTACCTGTGGGACGTGGGCACGGAGCTGGACGAGGAGCCTGCCGCCGGCCCGCACCAGGGCGCTCCCGAGTGGACCGTGGACACCGACAAGACCGTGCGCCGGGTTCCTCCGTCGCGCTACGGCACGCCCCTGTCCCAGCACCTGCGCGTCACCCTCGCGGCGGAGTAGTTCACGCCGCGCTTCACGCGGGACGTCAGACGGCCTCGCGCTCCAGGGTGTCCTCGTCGTCGGAGTCCACCGCGGGCCCGTCCTGGAAGGCGCTGGGCAGCAGGCTGAAGGGCAGCACCTTCGCCAGCGCCGCCAACAGCAGGATGCCGCCCGGCGCGGCGAAGATGGCCAGCGCGGGGATGGCCTTCGCCACGTCGATGAGCTGCGCGCGCATGCGCTGGCGCTCGTCGGCGGTGAGCTTCTGGCGCCTCGCCGCCTTGGTGAGCAGCACCGCCAGGTCGCCTGTCTCGCGCGCCTCCTGCATGAGCCGGTGGAAGTTCTTCTCCAGCGTCTCCTGCATGCCGCCCATGAGTTCCTCGCCCATGGCGCCCGCCGCGTCCGACACGGTGAAGACATCCACCAGCGAGCGGTGCCGCGCGTAGAACTCCGCCATCTCCAATTCCAGACGGCGCAGCTCCGCGTGGGGCACATGCAGCGCGCCCGCCAGCGTGTCGATGAAGGCCCGCTCCCGCCGCGTCCGCCGGCCGTCCACCAGCGCCGCCAGCAGCGCCTGCTCCAGCAACAGGTGGCGCATGTCCACACTGCGCACGCGGCGCACCACGTCCCGCACGTCGCGCTTGCGCTCGAAGGACTGGCGCACCGCGGCCTTTACCTCGCCCTCCAGCGCGTGCGGCAGCTTCAGCCCCTCCACCTGCCGGAGGATGGCGCGGCGCGCGGGCGCGCTGGGCTCGCGGTCCACGCACGCGAGCGCCGTGAGCACGTCCACGAGCAGCGCCTTCTGCCGCGCCGCGAAGTCCCGCCGCCGCTCCACCACCGCGCGAGACAGCCGCCCGCGCGAGAACAAATCAATGGCCTGCCGGCAGAACAGCTGCGCGTCCGCGTACTGCGCGCCGTTGTGCAGCACCAGGCCGTACACCGGGTCACCGGCCAGCGACGGCGCCCGCTTGTCGAGCGCGTCCTCCACCCGGCCCACCATCCGCCGGGGCACCGGCAGTCCCGCCGCGAGCCTCGCGTCCAGCGCCATCGCCAGGTCCAGCTCACCCGCCAGCACCGCGAAGAGCACCAGCAGTTGCTCCACCCGGGGGCCCTCGGGCGCGTCCATCACCCGCGCCAGGTCCAGCGCCATGCGCGCCAGCGTGCGCACCACGGAGTGGAACAGCTCGTCCTCTACCGCTCGCGCCGGGGCGTCGAAGGGCTCACCGCCATCCACCGGCGAGGGCAGCGGCACGGGCGTGCCGTAGACGAGCCCGGAAGCGCGCAGCGTGCGGCGCAGGAAGGCGCGTCCCCGGGCCCGGCCGGAGGCGGTTTCCGGAAACGGAGGTGCCGGGACGGACACGGGGGTGCGTGCATGCGCGGCGACCACATCCGTCAGGAGCGTGGCCAGCCAGGTCCCCCTTCCAAAAACCAGCACCGCCACCGGTACACCCCTCGAAAGCGTGCGGCCGGACCCCGCCGGAAGCGCACGAGGCGGGGAATAACCCAGTCGCTTCCGCGATGCCACCCGACCCCAAGCCCACGGCGGCGTCTGGCAACAGATGCTGATGCCTGGTGGAAAAACAGCGCGCCCGTCCACCCAGGGCGGACGAGCGCGGCGCGAGAGGCCCTCGCGACAGGAAGGCCTACAGCGGGGTGGCCTTGCCCGGCTCCAGGGCGAGCACCTTGGTGGTGGCCCGGGTCTTCTTCAGCTCGGTGGTGAGCGCGTCCGGGGTGCCGGCCAGGGCGGGGAAGGTGCCGTAGTGCATGGGCACCACGGTCTTCACCTTCAGCAGCTTCGCGGCGACGGAGGCCTGCGCGGGGTCCATGGTGAAGTGGCCGCCAATGGGGAGCAGGGCCACGGTGGGCTTGAACTGCTCGGCGATGAGGGCCATGGAGCTGAAGGCCCCGGTGTCACCCGCGTGGTACAGCGTGGGGCCGTTGGCGATTTCGATGACGAAGCCCAGGGGCGCGCCGGCGTACTGCGACGCGGCCTTGGGGTCGGCCTGGTAGCTGCTGGAGTGGACCGCCTCCACCAGGTGGATGGTGGCGTCCTTCACCGTGAACGTCCCGCCCGCGTTGGCGCCCACACCCTGCGCCTCCGGCAGACCCAGGAGGTTCACCAGTTCGAAGGAGCCGTAGACCTTGGCGCTCGTCTTCTGGGCCAGGGCCTTCGTCTCACCCACGTGGTCGAAGTGGCCGTGGGACACGAGGATGGCGTCCACCGCCTCCGGCCACGTGGCGCCCTGCGGCGCCTTGGGGTTGGTGAACCACGGGTCGATGGCGATGGTCGCGCCGCCCGGCGTCTTCACCACGAAGGCGGCGTGGCCCCACCACGTCACCTCCGTCTTGCCCGCCGTGGCCGCCGCCTTGCCCGCCGCCGCCTTGGCCGCCGCCTTCACGTCGGCCTTGCCCGCCGCCGGCGTCGTCGGCGTGCCCTGCGCGAAGGCCGCGCCCGCGACGCCCAGCACCGCGCCCACCACCACTGCCTTCAGCTTGTTGCCCATCGTTGTCCACTCCAGGAGGAAGGAAAGAGACGACATGTCGCCGTGCCGCCCGGGGGCGCCGCACGGCCGGGGCGCGACATACCACCCCGCCAGGGAGGCGGAAGGGGGCTGGCGCGTCCGGTTGCCTTGGGAAGGACACATGCCTTCATCCACCCACGGCGGGGGATTGTGGCCCCGGGGAGGATGCAGCGCGCTACGCTCGACGGTCGCGTGGACCATCGATTCCAAGTCAGCCTCCGCGGGGTCATCGACCTCCTGTCCCACCACCTGTACAGCTCGCCCGGGGTCTACGTGCGGGAGCTGCTCCAGAACGCCACGGACGCCATCCGCGCCCGCCAGCAGCTGGAGCCCCAGGCCACCGGAGCCGTGGGGCTGGAGCTGCGGGAGAAGCAGGACGGCGGGCCGCCCACCCTGCTCTTCACGGATGAAGGTGTGGGGCTGACGGAGGAGGAGATCCACCGCTTCCTGGCCACCATCGGCGAGTCCTCCAAGCGCGAGCAGCTGGAAGCCCGCCGCAACGACTTCATCGGTCAGTTCGGTATTGGCCTCCTGTCGTGCTTCATGGTGTGCGACGAGCTGCTGGTGGTGACGCGCTCGGCGAAGGGGGACGGGCGGACGCTGGAGTGGCGGGGCCGGCACGACGGCACCTACGACGTGCGCGTCTCCGAGCACCCGCTGGACGCCCCCGGCACGCACGTCTACCTGGTGGCCCGCCCGGACATGGCGGAGTGGTTCACGCCGGAGCGGGTGCGCCAGCTGGCGAAGCACTATGGCGGCCTGTTGCCCTTCCCCGTGCGGCTCACGGTGGACGGGCAGACGGAGGCGCTGAACCCGGACGGTCCGCCCTGGCGCCGCTTCTACGAGACGCCAGCAGACCGGCGGCAGGCGCTGCTCGCGTACGGGCGGGAGGTGTTCGGCACGGACTTCCTGGATGTGATTCCGCTGCGCTCGGAGGCGGGGGACGTGGACGGCGTGGCATATGTGCTGCCGGCGTCGCCGCACTTCAACGCGAAGCAGAAGCACCGCGTGTACCTGAAGCAGATGCTGCTGTCGGAGAGCGCGGAGAACCTGCTGCCGGAGTGGGCTTTCTTCGTGAAGTGCGTGGTGAACGCGAACGGCCTGAGGCCCACCGCGAGCCGCGAGTCCTTCTACGAGGACACGGTGCTGGCGAAGGCGCGCGAGGCGCTGGGCCAGTCCCTGCGCAAGTACCTGATGGACCTGGCGCACGACGATCCCCGGTCGTTGCAGCGGCTGATTGCGCTGCACGGGCTGTCGGTGAAGGGGCTTGCGCTGGACGATGACGACTTCTACCGGCTGGTCATCCACTGGCTGCCGTTCGAGACGTCGCTCGGGGTGATGACGTTGGCGGACTACCGGAAGTCGTGGCCGGTGGTGCGCTACACGCCGACGTTGGACGGGTTCCGGCAGGTGGCGCGGGTGGCGGCGGCGCAGGGGCTGTGCGTGCTGAACGCGGCGTACACGCACGACACGGCGCTGCTGGAGAAGCTGCCGCACGTGGTGCCGGAGGCGCAGGTGGCGCCGTTCTCGTCGGCGGACCTGCCGCAGAGCTTCGAGGAGCTGACGCTGGACGAACGCGAGGCCGTCTACCCACTGCTGCGTCTGGCCGAGCGGGTGCTGGCGCCGTTCCGCTGCGGGGTGGAGGTGAAGAAGTTCTTCCCGGCGGAGGTGCCCACGCTCTACAGCTCGGACGCGGAGGGCGCGTTCAAGCGGGACGCGGAGCGGGCGCGGGAGGAGTCGGACGACCTGTACGCGGGCGTGCTGGACGGGGTGATGGCGGGCACGGGCGGACAGGAGCGCGCGTTGCTCTGCCTCAACCTGCACAACCCGGTGGTGCGCCGGCTGGCCGCGGTGGAGGGGCGGGAGTTGCTGAAGCTGTCGGTGGAGATGCTCTACGTGCAGGCGCTGCTGTTGGGTCAGCACCCGCTGAACGCGCAGGAGATGGCGCTGCTGAACCATGGACTGCTGGGGCTCATCTCGGCGCGGCTGGATGACAGTGGCGGAGGGGGCGGTTCGTCGGGTCCGGGCTCGCGGGGGATGCACTGATGGCGGACTGGCGCCAGCAGGTGGAGGCCCTGCGCGGGCAGGCGGAAGAGCTGCCGGAAGGCGACGCGAAGGTGCGCGCGCTGGAGGAGGCGGTGCGGCTGACGGACGCGCACGGCGACGTGCCGCTGGGGTACGAGCTGCGGGACTCGCTCATCGACGCGGCGACGTTCGGGGGGTATCCGGACAAGGCGCTGGTGGCGTTCGCGTGGTGCCGGGGGCAGCAGAAGAAGGACCCGCAGCGGTTCGACCCGGAGGACATGCTCTGGAAGCAGAAGTGGGTGGTGGGCCGGCTGGACGAGTTCCCGCACATCAGCCGCAAGCAGATCTCCGACGCGCTGGATGACGTGGATCAGAGCTTCGCGAAGCTGGACGCGGGCAAGCGGGCGGCGCTGAAGCTGCGCTACCAGATGGCTCGGGACATGGGCGACACGGAGGAGGCGGAGCGCCTCTGGGAGGCGTGGCTCGTCACGCCCAGGGACCACCTGACGGACTGCCGTGTCTGCGAGCTGGACGATGAGCTGGACCACCACGTGGACAAGGGCGAGTGGGAGCAGGCCATCCAGAAGGCGAAGCCCATCCTGGACGGGCGCCAGTCCTGCGCGGAGATTCCACACCTGACGCTGGGCACGCTGCTGTATCCGCTCTTCAAGCTGGAGCGGATGAAGGAAGCGCGGGACTGCCACATGCGCGGCTACGCGATGGTGGCGAAGAACCGCGAGTTCCTCTCCACGGTGGGAGAGCACCTGGAGTTCCTGGCGCTGACGGGCAACCTGTCGCGCGGACTGACGCTGCTGGAGAAGCACCTGGGCTGGGCTTTGGAGCACTCCAGCTACCGGGACCGGTTCAGCTTCTACACGGCGGCGTCGTTCCTGGTGGGACAGGTGGTGGCGGACGGCCGCGACGAAGTGAGCCTGCGATTGCCCCGCGCGTTCCCGATGCACGCGGTGGACGGGGGCTACGGGACGCGAGCGCTCAAGGACTGGCTGGAGTCACAGGCGCGCGACATCGCGGCGCGGTTCGATGCAAGGAACGGGACGAAGCGGTTCACGGGATTGCTGGCGCGCAATGAGGTGCTGGCGAAGGAAGCGCGGCTGTTCCCAATTGACCGACCAGACTAAGCTGCGATGCCGGGCAAGCCAAGCTACCATCAATACTAAACAACACCACCCCCAACCACACAACACTCCACCCCACCAAACCTCCTTGAGAGTCATCACAGCCACAAGCCACAACCAATTCATCTTCCTCGCACAGTTACGATATCGCGAAGCAAACTGCCTGCTGCGCGGCAAAGAATGGCAAGGAGCTCTATATCTCGCAGGATACATAGCCGAATGCGCCCTCAAGGCAGTCATTGCCAAGAATTATGGAGGCAGGCTCCCGGGGAGATTCGCAATTCACGACCTCGCCATACTGATTGATGAGGCATGCAAATTCATCAACGCCTCAGATCATCAAACAGTCCGTGCCATCCCCCCGTGGACCCACCTATATCGATATAGCAACGAGCCCACTACCGCCAAAACCGCAGTCAACTTCGTCAACGTCGCAAAGGAAATCCACCGATGCCTATCGACATACCTCTAATCACCAAACTACTCGACAACGAACTATCCAAAATCAGCATCGTCGCCGACAAAATTGATATCGACCTCTTGGACAACGCAGGGGAGGCGATTGTCATCCGAGTCATCTCGAATGCATTCGATGGCCAAACATACCTAGACCGCGAAATGCGAATCCGTCCAGCGGTCGCACGTGCTCTCATTGCCGCGTCGTTACCTCGAACCTCTTATGTCTTAGAATTAAACTCACCAGACGAGTTCGAAGAGCCAACTGACGACACATCCGAGGCGGCAGATCAAGAAACACCTCAAGAAGAGCGGCTCAACAGGAAGGCATGGCGCGAGCAGCAAAACGCCATTATTCGGGCGCTAGAGGCGGGGAGATACAATATCGATCCGCTCATCAACAACTCACTAATCATCGCTTCAAAAGAAGGGCTTTCGACAGAAAAAATCCTCATTGCGTTGGCCCCCTCACCCAACGCCAGCACCGTCGATCTCGAGCTAAGGAAATCAATCACACTGGCACGACAAAGCCAGCGATTCCAAGCCTGTTACTACATCACCCCACGAAAACTAGAGAGGCCATTTTCAAATCAAACAAACGCAGACTGGCTCCAAACGCTTGACGCCATAGCGTTTCTACACAGCCTCAACAACTCCGTCACCCTGGCCCAGCAACTTATACGCCATTGCGAACTCGAATCGGCAAAACTGGCTCCGGAACACAAGGGCCAAATTATCGAACCGACCGTCATCGCAGGCGGCTCAGAACAGAAATCCGTCTCTTTTTTCGACTTCATCCGCACATGGCTTAGCCGACCAAAGCCCTCCTTTCTAGTACTCATGGCTCCTGCCGGCCACGGCAAAACAACCCTAACGATTGAGCTGACCCGGCAACTCGCCAAGGACTTTCTCGCAGGACAGAGTGGCCAAGTTCCTCTTCTTGTACCCTTTGAATCAGTACGCCGCACCGTAGACTTCGAAGCGCTAATGCATAAACGTCTCGACCAACTCCGAGGCGGTACTTTTGGGGTGTTCGCCGAACTACTCAAGAGTGACAATGCGGCACTTCTGATTGACGGTTTTGACGAACTGGCAGATGACGCAGGCGCTGCTGTTGCCGAAAACCAAGTAAGAAGCATGCGCACCCTTGTGTCTGGGAAGGCCAAAGTAATCCTCGCCGGACGCTCCGCATTCACACACCAGTTTGCCGGCAGCCAAAGCGTAGTCGAGCGAGTCAGAAGCCTTCTAGGCGATGTAGAGGTTGAAACGCTTGAAATCCTACCCTTCGACTCCGACCAAATATCAACATACATAAGCACTCGAGACGGCCTCTCTACACAACAAAAAGAGGCAGCATTCGCATTCTCGACCGCATCGCCAGACCACGAGGAACTCTGCTCAACCCCTCTTTTCTTAAAGCTCATCTGCAGCTTGGCAAGTCAAAACAAGACACTGCAACTCAACGAGGCCGTGGCGAGCGTAGACTTCCTGATCGACAAGGTCTGCGAGCGGGAAGAAGAAAGGCAAAACCTTGGAATTGGAGTAAAGGAACAAGTCGAATTCTTGGGGAACATAGCAGCGGAGGGCTTTGGCATAGGCGCAGGCAGGGTAACAGAAGACGACGTCCGCATTTATGCCGATGCGTTTGCGGAACGCGCCCACGCGGCATCTCCAGAGTTAGCGGGCCGATTGATGGACCACGCATTCCTCAACAATGCAGGAGAAGGTAGACTGGCGTTCGTCCATCCATTCATTCGAGATGTTGTTCTTGGCCGATTCCTCAAGCAGGAAACCGCACTCGAAGGAATCAAAACAAACTCGGTCATCTCACAGCATGACCTTCCAGAGGGAACAATCCAATATCTCTCGAAGGATGTCTTGAGCCAGCGGACCATGACTCCATCCGGTTGGCTTTCTGAAACCGGAAGAACAACAAGCCAAGCACGAAGGAATCTTTTTCGTATTGTAACGGCTGGCGCCGAGTACCGTCGTCCGGAAGCTCCTCGCCTCTGGTGGGAGGAACACTGGCTCGTAGACAAAACGATCAGAGGCCTAGATCTGTCGAATCTAGTCCTTCAGAGCCTCTCATTTGACGAGTTGACCTTAAATGGCTGTAAACTCGAAGGCACGCTTCTCGAAGACTGTGAGTTCATTGGAACAAAAATCCATGCATGCGACTTGAATCTCGCACTTTTTGTCGACTGCCAAATCTCAGCTCAAACTGAATTTTTTGCAGGCATACCTTTAAGGGTTTCTGTCCGTTTGGCCGATAGGTCCGTGACGACCGACTCCTGGGAAGACCTAAAGGAAGTTCTTCAGTCGACCCAAGAGCCTCTCATCCGGCGACAGGCATCCGGGCGAAATGCGACTGAAACATGCTCGCAACTACTACGCGAGTTGCTATCGCACTTGGCTGATCCGGAAGGTCGTTTTCACCGGCGATCCATGAGCGATCTTCGCCTTCGCAATGATGATCGGGGACTACAGCTCGCCTTTGACAAGGTGATCCTCCCGACAGCGTTGTCGCGAATGTGCGAGAGCGAACTTGTCGCAGGCTCAAAGGAGCTGTTTGCGCTTTCCAAGCCATGGAGGAAGCAGGTGGTTGACTACCTAAAAAATGGACGGCCTCCTCTCCGCCTGCGCGAACTCATATCGAAAATGTCGATTCGAGTTGCAAAGTACGTTTAAATACATTCCATCTCAGCGTTTCATCTTCGAGAAGGGATTGTTGAACGGCTCCGGCTTCTTCTGCGCCGGAGCCTGCGTCGCGGGCTTTTGCGGCGGCTGCGCTCTGCCGTGCCGTTCCGTCATTCGCTCCTGCACGGATGCCGGCCTTCCGGACGGCTGCTGCGCCCCACCCTCCAGCACCGCCCGCACGGACAACGCCAACCGCTTGCGCGCCAGGTCCACGGTCAGGACCTTCACCGTCAGCCGGTCGCCCACCTTGGCGACCTCCGACGGGTCCTTGATGAAGCGCGCCGCCAACTGCGACACGTGCACCAGGCCGTCCTGATGCACGCCCACGTCCACGAACGCTCCAAACGCCGTCACGTTCGTCACCACGCCCTGCAACACCATCCCCTCCTTCACGTCCTCCAGCGTGCGCAGGTCATCCCGCGTCGCATGCGCCGTGAAGTCGCCGCGCGGGTCGCGGCTCGGCTTCTCCAGCTCCGACAGGATGTCCTTCAGCGTCAGCTCTCCCAGCTCCGGCCCCAGGTAGCGCTTCGCTTCAATCTGGCGCACCAGCGACGCGTTCCCCACCAGCGACGCCACGTCCACGCCCAGGTCCTTCGCCATCCGCTCCACGACCGTGTAGCGCTCCGGGTGCACCGCGCTCGAATCCAATGGCTCCGGCCCTCGCACCCGCAGGAAGCCCGCCGCCTGTTCGAACGTCTTCGGCCCCAGGCCGCTCACCTTGAGCAGCTCCCGCCGCGTGGTGAAGCGCCCCTTCGCCGCCCGGTGCGCCACCAGCTTCTTCGCCAGCGACGGCCCCACGCCGGACACGTGCTCCAAGAGCTGCGGTGACGCCGTGTTCACGTCCACGCCCACCGCGTTCACGCACGAGTCCACCACCTCGCCCAGCTTCTTCTTCAGCAGGCCCTGGTCCACGTCGTGCTGGTACTGCCCCACCCCGATGCTCTTCGGGTCGATCTTCACCAGCTCCGCCAGCGGATCCTGCAAGCGCCGCCCAATGGACACCGCCCCGCGCAGCGACACGTCCATCTCCGGGAACTCCTCCCGCGCCACCTCCGACGCGGAGTAGATGGACGCGCCCTGCTCGCTCACCGACACCACGGGGACCTGCACGCCCATCGCCTTCAGCGTGTCGCGCGTGAAGACCTCCGCCTCCCGGCTGCCCGTGCCATTCCCCACGGCGATCAGCTCCGGCTTGTGCTTGCGAACCACCGCCTCCAGCAGCTTCGCCGCACGCGCCCGCTCGTCCGCGCTCCGCTCCGAATAGAGCGTCGTCGTCTCCGCCACCGTCCCCGTCGCGTCCAGCATCACCAGCTTGATGCCCGTGCGCAGCCCCGGGTCCAACGCCAGCACCGCCCGAGCCCCGGCAGGCGCCGCCAAGAGCAGGTGCCGCAGGTTCTCCCCAAACACCCCAATGGCGCCCTTGTCCGCGCGCTCCTTCAACTCCCCGCGCAGCTCCGACTCCAGCGACGGCCCCATCAGCCGGTCCCACCCATCCTCCACCGCCGCGCGCAGCTCGCCCGCGAACAGCGACTGCGGCCGGGTCACCACGCGCCCGGTGAAGAGCCCCTTCACTTCATCGTCCGGCAGGCCCAGCTTCACCTTCAGCACGCCCTCCTCCTCACCGCGCAAGAGCGCCAGCACGCGGTGGGACGGGGCCTGGGACAGCGGCTCCTCGTGGCCGTAGTAGTTCTCGAACTTGGTCGTCTCGCCCTTCTTCGCGGGCACCACGTCCGAGCGCAGCGAGCCCCGACGCGCGCAGATGTCGCGGGCCTCGCGGCGCAGCCTGGCGTCCTCCGCCACCCGCTCCGCGCAGATGTCCCGCGCTCCCGCCAGCGCCTGCGCCACGTCCGCCACGCCCTTGTCCGCGCTCACGTAGGGCTTCACCCGCGCGTCCAGGCTCTCCCCGCGCTGGCCCTCCTGCTTCCACACCAGGTCCGCCAGCGGCTCCAGCCCCTTCTCCCGGGCGATGGCCGCGCGCGTGCGGCGCTTGGGCTTGTACGGCAGGTACAGGTCCTCCAGCTCCGCGCGCGTGCGCGCCGCCTGGAGCGCCTTCTTCAGCTCCGGCGTCAGCTTCCCCTGCTCCTCGATGCTGCGCAGGATGGTGTCGCGCCGCCCGTCCAGCTCCGCGCGCTCCGTGGCCTTGTCCAGGATGGACTGGATTTGGACCTCATCCAGCCCCCCCGTGGCCTCCTTGCGGTAGCGCGCGATGAAGGGGACCGTGCCTCCCTCTTCGTGCAGTGCGAGGGTCCGGTCCACCTGCTCCGGCTTGATGCCCAGCTCCTGGGCCAACGCGGCGGCATAGACGTGCATGGCGCCCGTCTATACCTCGGTCCGCCCGCGCCTCCCAGAGACGCGCCGCTCGCCTACTGCCGCACCAGACGGATGACGTCCAACGCCACGTTGTAGCCCGTGCTCGCCGCGTTCTTCCCAACAGTCGTGAACGTGAACGCCTGGGGCTCCAGGTCCGTGAACGTCACCGTCCCCAGCTCCACCTCCACGAACTGCGTGGTGGCGGAGTACTCGTCCCGCGTCCCGCCCACCGCCACCCCGTTCACGTCCAGCCGGTATTGCCCCCGCCCGTTGTTGCGCTTGGTCCGCACCCGCACCGCGAACGTGCCCACCGTGCGCGGATAGAGCGTGTACGTCACCTTCGCGCCCACCGCGTTCGTGTTGTGGTAGCGCACCCCGCCCAGCTCCGGCCCCGCCTCCACGCCGGTGGACGACGGGTCCGGGGTGCTCGTCGGCTTCAGGTTCTCCGCCTGGTACACCAGCACCCGCGCGTCGTGCTCCACCGCGCGCCCCAGACGGCGCTGCACCTGGTCCACGTAGAGCGACTGCGGCACCAGCTCGTTCCCGGACTGCGCCACCTCCACCAGGTCCGCGGGGGCCGTCTTCGTCGTCACCACCGCGTTCACCTCCGTCGCGCTGCCGCGCATCCCGATCACGTACCCCTGCCCGTACTGCTGCGAGCGCACCACGCTGTTCCCCCCATACGGCGGCGGCTTCGCCCCGTTGGTGTTCCAGAACACGCTCTCCGTCGTGGTGACGCCGTGGCTCGTGGTGCCGTAGGGCGAGCGGTCCGCCGCCTCGAAGCGCTCCTGGTACAGCGTGGTGTTGTCCACCAGGTTCGCCGCGCTCAGGTGCATGTGGAAGTCGGACACCTTCTCGCCGTTGGACACGCGGTTGTTGAACAGCACGTTGCCGGTGGTGTGCATGGAGCGGAAGTCGAAGTTGTGCCGCCCGCCGTACGCCACGCTGTCCTTCACCAGGCTGTCGCTGCCCCGGATGGAATACAGGTACCCGTTTCCGCCACCGCCCTTGTACTGGGGCTTGTTGATTTCACACCCCTCCACCGTGACGTTGCGCGCGTAGTTCAAGTCGATGCCGTTGGACAGCACGTGCACGTCCTGCGTGTTGGACGGCGGCCGGTAGGAACTGACGCCGCGCACCCAGCCGTCCACCACGTGGTTCATCAAGAGCGCCGTGGACTCGTGCACCTGGTACGCGCCCGTGCCCTGCACCGTGTAGTCCTCCTCGGCCAGGCCCGGCGTGGGGTTCTCCCGCATGCCGATGGCCAGGTGCTCCACGCCCACCTCCGACAGGTGCGCGGGCACGCGGTACACCCGCGCCGCGTCGCGCATCAGCAACCCCTGTCGCAGCGGGATGTCCAGCGTCAGCATCCGCGTGGCCTCGTCCACCGCCACCACCTGCCGGTAGAAGGACGGGCCGGGCAGCGACGTCCACTCCGTGCCCATGTTCAGCTCCCCGCTGCGCGTCGCCGTCAGGTCCGCCCGCACCACCACCCAGGTGCCCACGGTGTAGCCGGACACGCTCGCCACCTGGATGCGCGTCGCCTGATTGGGCGCGTCCTGCGTCAGCGCCACCGACGCCGTCGAAGCCGACGTCCAGGACACCGTCGTGTCGCGCGGGCCCACCTGCACCACGCGCTTGCTGCGCATGTCCGTGGCGGAGTTGTAGAGGAACGTGGACGTCGCGCCCTGCCCGCGCAGCACCACGTTGCTGTACCGGATGAGCAGCGCGTACGGCTTGCCCGCGGGCGGCGCCACCCGGTACGTGCCACGAGGCAGGTACACCACCCCACCGCCCGCCACCGCCCCCGCGTCATCGAGCGCCTGCTGCAACACCGCCGTCACGTCCGACGCCCCCGTGTTGTCCGCGAAGTACGGCGCCTGCGTCACGTCCAGCACCCGGTCCGTCCGCACCGGCGGCTCCACCTGCCGCATCCGGTAGCCCGCGTAGGAGAAGTCATGCAGGAACCGCGACGGGTTGCCCGGCTGCGAGTACCCGGGCGTCCACGTCGACGGATACAGCACGCTCCGCCACGGCGCCGCCTCCGCTACTCCCACCGCCACGATCAGCCCCGCTCCCAGCAGTCCCTGCCATCCCTTGCGCGCGCCCACGATGTGCTCCTTCCCGGTGTCGGGTCCGGCCTCCCCTCATGGGGAACCGCGCTCAAGGAAAACAGAATAAACAAGAAAAAACCAAAAGACCCGTCCCTGTCAGGATTGGGGGGTGGCTCTCCATGAGCGCCCGGGTCAGAATCCGCGCTCGTAGCTTTTCGTCCACGGCCCATCCCGCTGGCGGCAAAGACAGCCCTGCCCCGCCAACGCATCACCGCCTGTCATTGCTCTTCATGCGCCTCGCACGTTCCTCCTGGCTCTGCCTCCTTCTTGTCCTGACCGCGGCCTGCAACGGCTCCGGCGAATCCCCACTGCCGCCGCCCGACGCAGGACCGTCCGTGGGCCGGATCTCGGGGCAGGTCGCGCTCGACGACGCGGCCCCTCCGGAGGGAATCACGGTCACCGTGACGGACACCGAGCTCACGGCGACGACCGACACGGAGGGCCGGTTCACGCTGGAGGGCGTCTCGCCGGGCGCCCATACCCTGGTCGTAACGAAGCCCCGCTACCGTGAAGCAAGTGAAGCCGTGGAGGTGAAGGCGCGTCAGACCGCGTCCGCGACGCTCACACTCCAGCGCGAGCGAGGCGGCCTCACGGGCACCGTCCAGTTGGAAGGGGGCGCCAGCGCGGAGGGCATCACCGTCGCGCTGACGGGCACCTCGCACCAGACCCAGGCGGACGCGCAGGGCCACTTCGTCTTCACGGGGCTGCCCACGGGCTCGTACACCGTGCAGGCGCTGAAGGAGACGTATGCGCCGGCCCAGGAGACGGTAGAGGTGGCAGTGGACGCCCAGGCCTCCGTCACCCTGTCCCTCCAGCGCGAGCGTGGGACGGTGGCCGGGACCCTGCAGTTGGAGGGCGGAGCCAGCGCCGGGGACATCGCGGTGCAACTCGTCGGAACGGAGCACTCCACGGTCACGGACGCGGAGGGCCGCTTCACGTTCACCGGAGTCCTCACGGGCATGTACACCCTGCGCGTGCGTCGCGATGGTTATGATCCGTATCAGCAGACGCTGGAGGTGCGCGCGAACGAGCAGACGTCCATCTCCCAGACGCTGACCCGCGAGCGCGGCACCGTGGTCGGACTGCTCCAGCTGGAAGGCGGAGGGAGCGCCGCGGACATCGCGGTGCAACTCGTCGGCACGAGCCACGCCACGGTCACGGACGCGGAGGGCCGCTTCAAGTTCACCGGGGTCCTCACGGGCACGTACACCCTGCGGGCCTCGCGCGAGGGTTACGCCCAGTACGAGCAACAGGTGGAGGTGCGCGCGAACGCGCAGTCCTCCGTCTCCCAGACGCTGACCCGCGAGCGCGGCACCGTGGCGGGGACCATCCTCCTGGAGGGCGGCGTCGGCGTCGCGAACATCGAAGTCGCGCTCGTGGACACGGACTTCATCACCCAGACGAACGACCAGGGCGCTTTCGCCCTCACGGGAATCCCCACGGGCACGTACACCCTGCGCGCGCGGCGCGACACCTATGTCCCGTACGAACAGCAGGTGGTGGTGCGCACGAACGCGCAGACGTCCGTCTCCGGGCTCCTCTACCGGGAGCGCGGTGGCATCACCGGACGTGTCGTGCTGGAGGACGGCGAGAGCGCCGAGGGCCTCACGGTCGTGGCCGACGGCCCGGAGCGGATGGGCACGACGACGGACGCGGAGGGCCGCTTCTCCATGCCCGAGCTGCTCGCCGGGGCCTATACGGTGTCCGCCTCCAAGGACCACTACGTCAGCCCGGAGGTCTCCGTGGAGGTCCGCGTGGACGAGCCGGCGACGGTCGAGCTCACCCTCACCCGGCAGGGGGCACCCACCGTCGTCGTGCCCAAGCTGGCGGTCCAGCGCGGCCACCTGGAGCTGACCGGCTCCGGCTTCGGAGCGCAGCGCGGCGAGTCCCACGTGTCGGTGGGCGGCGTCGAAGTGTCCGACTACTTCTTCTGGTCCGATACCCAGGTGGTGGTGCGCGTCCCCGCGAACGTCAGCCCGGGCCCGCGCGACGTCGTCCTGACGCCCGGCCCGGCCTGGCGGCCCGCCGCCACGGTGTCCCTGCACGTCGTGCGGCAGCAGACCCTGGCCGCCTCCATTGACGACTGGAATCTGGGCATCACGCCGGATGACACCGTCACCGGATGGGGCCCCAGGCTCCACAGCCCCCCGGTGGGCCTGTCGGACGTGGTCAGCGTGGCCGTGGGCTCCGCCTTCGCCGTGGCCCTCAAGGCTGACGGCACGGTCGTGGAGTGGGGTGACCTGAGCGGCTCCCGCGCGCCGGTCCCCGCGGACCTGTCGGACGTCGTCGCCATCTCGGCGGCCTCGAACATCGCGGCGGCGCTGCGGCGGGATGGAACGGTCGTCGCCTGGGGCGGCTTCGAATACGACCGGACGAAGGTCCCCCCGGGACTCCAGGACGTCATCTCCCTCTCCGTTTCCACGTACTTCTCGCTGGCGCTCAAGGCGGACGGCACCGTCGTCACCTGGGGACGCAATGACTCCGGACAAACGAGCCTTCCTCCGGCGGACCTGTCCGGCGTGACGGCCATCGGGGGCAACACCTTCGGCAGCGCCGCGATCCTGTCGGATGGCACCCTGCGGGGCTGGGACTTCGGCGCCAGCCACAACGGCTATGAGAACGTCACGGACCCGGTCGGCTTCATCGACGTGCGCGGCGGTTACGATGTCCTCGTGGCCCTCCGGCAGGACGGGACCCTGCGCGCCTGGGGACGCGATGACTACGGGCAGGCGAGCCCGCCCGCGACGCTGACGGGCGTCGCGGACGCGATGCCCATGGGAATCTTCGACGGCGTCGCCCTGCTACAGGACGGAACCCTCACGACGTGGGGCGCGTCGGTGCAGTTCCGGCTCCCTCCGGCGGGGCTCATCCTGCGGGTCGCCCCGCGCTGAAAGAGCCCACGGGCAACGCATGAAAAAGGGCCGCGCGGGGAATGTCCCCACGCGGCCCTTCGCTTCACCTCGAGACGGTCCGGCTCAGACCGGCTGGATGTCGCTGTTCTTCACGCGGAAGGTCTTCGCCGTGAACTTCGCCTCCAGCTCGCTGTCCGCGCGCTTGGAGTAGTCCTTGGCCACCTCTCCGGCGGGGATGAGGTGGAAGGTGGCGAGCGTCTCATCCGCCTTCACCTCCACCAGCACGAAGCCGTGCGAGTCCGCGTCCGCGAAGCGCAGGCCCGGGTTGGACGCCTGGAGCGTCTTCTCCATCTCCACGACGGCGTGCTGGTACACCGGCGCCCCCGTGGCGTAGCCCGCGCCAATCAGCGCCAGGCTGGCCAGGCTCTTGATGGAGCCGGAGGTGATGGCCGGCGCCGTCAGCGTGGGCACGCCCTCCTCCACCGACGCGAACGACGCGTGGATGTCCCCGGAGATGAACAGCGTGTTCGTCACGCCCGCCTTGAGCGCCTTGAGCATCGCCTTCTTCTTCGTGGGGAAGCCGTCCCACTGGTCCACGCTGAAGTAGAAGCGCTGGCGCAGCGTCGGGTCGCTGATGTCCGCCTGCTGGCGGAAGTCCCAGATGAGCGCCGACAGCGACGTGGAGCTCACCACCATCTTCCAGGTGTTCTGCGCCGTGGCGAGGGTCTCCTGGAACCACGCCTCCTGGTCCGGGCCGAACACGTCCTCGCTCTGGCCGGCGGTCATCTTGTACTTCACCGCCGCGAACAGGTCGAAGGTGTCCTTCACCACCACGTAGCGCGAGCCCTGGATGTTGAAGAGCGCCGCCTTGCCCATGTGCGCGTACGCCAGGCCCCGGGGCTTGTCCGCGGGCGCAATCACCAGGTCCTTGTTCACCGCCGCCAGCACCTGGTTCACGTAGTAGAGCGCCACCGGACCGGCCACCCACTTGCCGGCCTTCTGCGCGGCCTCCGCGTCCGTCAGGCCCGCCGCCTTCGCCTGGTTCAGGTACACGCCCTGGAGCACCTGCTTCTGGGCCGCGTACGCCGCGTCGTCGATGTTCACGTACGCGAACGTGTCCGCCTGGAACATCTGCTTCACCGCGTCCGGCTGGTCCTGGAGCGCCGCGCCCAGCAGCGTCGCGTCCAACGCCACGGTGCCCGGGTAGCCGTCCTCCGGGATGAGGTGGTCCGGCCGGTAGCTGCGGTAGTCCGTCACCAGCAGCTTCAGGTGCTTGCCGTACTCGAAGTCACGGTAGATGCGCGAGTTGGGGAAGCGCGGCTCGCTGCCCACGTCGATGGCGCCCGCGGCCGACTGCGCCGTGTCCAGCGGGATGTACTCCAGGAAGGCCTGCTCCGCGTTGAGCTTGCGGGTGAGCTGCGTCTCGTCCCGCTTGCCATCCTCGTACGTGGCCACGTCCTGCCAGCAGTCGTCAGAGAACTCGTGGTCGTCCCAGACGATGATGAACGGGTAGCGCTCGTGCACCGCCTGCAGCTGCTTGTCCGTGCGGGTCGTCTTGTAGAGGTCGCGGTAGTTGGACAGCGAGTTCGCCGCGAGGAACGAGGTGAGGCCCGCGCCCTGCGGGAGCGCCTCGTCTGGTGCGCTGAAGCGCATGGCCCGGCCGCCGCCGCCAGACTGGAAGGACGTGTCGCCCGTCGTCTCGTAGACGTAGTCGCCCAGGAACACGACGAAGTCCAGGTCCGCGTCCAGCTGCAACAGCCGCTGCCAGGCGTTGTAGTAGCGGCCAATGAAGTCCTGGCAGCTGGCGAAGACGAACTTCACCGGCACGTCATCCCCCGCCGCGGGCGCGGTGCGCGTGCGCCCGGTGCGCGTGGTGTGCTTCTGGCCGTCCTTCTCGTAGGAGAAGCGGTAGTAGTACGTCGTGCGCGCGGACAGCCCGGTGACCTTCACCTTCACCGCGTGGTCATGCTCCGCCAGCGCCGACAGGTCCGTCTTGTCCAGCACCAGCGCCTTGAAGTCCTCCGTCGTGGAGACCTCCAGCCGCAGCGGCAGGTCCGACCCGGCGCGGTCCGTGTCCTCCACGCGCACCCACAGCACCACGCTGTCTGGACGCGGATCCCCCGACGCCAGCGACTGCGGGAAGTAGGGCGAGCCATCCGACGCGTCCGTCGAGTCGTCGGAGCATCCAAAGGTCGTCGTCGCCGCGACAGCAACCACGGCTTGCAGGAACGTGCGGCGTTTGAAGGGGTTGAACAAGGCGATGGACTCCAGCGGGAAGCAGGGGTGAAGGGGCTCCCGGACCGCGAAGTCTAGAGTCGCTCCTCCCTCCACACGAAACATCCCGGCGACAGGCCGGTGATGACCGTGCGCGTCACGCCCCCAATCCCTCTCACGGTGAACAAAAGGGGCCGGCCCCATCACTGGAGACCGGCCCCTTTTCTGCTTCACCCGCCGCGCCGCTCCCCCCGGAGGTGCGCGGCGGTTCATTTTCGCGAAGTGCTTCGCGATTACTTCACGGCCTTCACGCGCGGGCGCTTCTCACCTTCCGGCGGCTCGCTGGGGGCGTCCGCGGCGGGCGCAGCACCCGCGGGCTTGCCGATGCCGTACTTCTCCAGCACCAGCGCTTCGACCTCCTTGTAGGTGTCCGGGTGCTCGCGCAGGTACTCCTTCGCGTTCTCCCGGCCCTGGCCGATGCGCTCTCCCTTGAAGGAGAACCAGCTGCCGCTCTTCTCGATGATGTTGTCGTTGGAGGCGAGGTCGATGAGGTCGCCCTCCTTCGAGATGCCCGCGCCGTACATGATGTCGAACTCCACCTCCTTGAACGGAGGCGCCACCTTGTTCTTCACGACCTTCACGCGGGTGCGGCTGCCCACCACGTTCTCGCCGTTCTTGATGGCGCCCACGCGGCGGATGTCCATGCGCTGCGACGCGTAGAACTTCAGCGCGTTGCCGCCCGTCGTCGTCTCCGGGTTGCCGAACATCACGCCAATCTTCATGCGGATCTGGTTGATGAAGATGACGCACGTCTGGCTCTTGGAGATGGTGCCCGTGAGCTTGCGCAGCGCCTGGCTCATGAGGCGCGCCTGCACGCCCATGTGCGCGTCGCCCATCTCGCCTTCCAGTTCCGCCTTCGGCACGAGCGCGGCCACCGAGTCCACCACCAGCACGTCGATGGCGCCGGAGCGAACGAGCATCTCCGCGATTTCGAGGCCCTGCTCACCGGTGTCCGGCTGGGACAGGAGCAGGTCGTCGGTGCGCACGCCCAGCTTGCGCGCGTAGCCCACGTCCATCGCGTGCTCGGCGTCGATGTAGCCGCACACGCCGCCCTTCTTCTGCGCCTCCGCGACGATGTGGAGGCACAGCGTCGTCTTGCCGGAGGACTCCGGCCCGAAGATCTCGATGATGCGCCCGCGCGGCACGCCGCCCACGCCCAGGGCGATGTCGAGCGAAGTGGACCCCGTCGAAATGGCCTGGACGTCCTTCATCATGGGCTCGTCGTTGCCGAGCCGCATGATGGAACCCTTGCCGAACTGACGCTCCACCGCCGCCAGCGCCAGCTCGATCGCCTTTTCCTTCTCCTGATTCACGGCCATTTCTCGTCGCTCCTTGGAAGAGTGGACCACCCCGGTCCACCTGAACGCGCTTTTAGTACGCGATGGGTAGACCCTAGTCCACCCCTCTGACATCCGTTTTGGGTCCTGGCGGTCAGCTCTTGCGCAGGGCAGCCAGGAAGGCGGCCACCAGCCCGCCCAGTCCGGCCGCCCAACCCGCCGGAACCTCTGGCACCAGCACCATCCCCAACCCGACCCCGGACACCACCGTCAGCAGCGCCAGGGCTCCGCGATACAGGGGAGAGCCCACGGAGGCAACCGTCAGCACGGTCAGGGACAGCAGGGTCAAGAGCCCCTGCAGGATGAGCAGCCCGCCGGGCACGACGACGCCTGTGAGTCCCAGCACCACCTGGAGCGCCAGCGCCCCCAACCCCACCGCCAGGGCCGGGAAGGGCCCCCCCCTGGGAGGCGTCAGCCGCGTGCCCGGGACGGGGGCGTTCGTGAGGTGCTCCAGGTCCTCCGGGCGCACCTCCAGCGCGTAGGGGAAGCCCAGCGACAGCAGGGACTCCACCGCCGTGGCCCGGCAGGAGCGCCCGTCCGAGTCCACCAGCCCGTCCAGGTTGCCCCCCTCCAGCAGCCGGTGGAAGGCGTCCGCCTCCGTCCGGCCCCCGCCCTGAGCCCCCAGCTCCTCCAGGAGCTGGTTGAGGTTCCAGGCCAGGCGCTTCTGTTCGTCCCCTCCCGCGCGCCGGGCCTGCTGCGCCAGCAGGTACATGGGCAGCGGCGAGTCCGTGGGCGGGGTGGGCGTGCCGCCCTGCGCCAGAGGCTCCGACGCAGCCTCCCAGGCCGCCAGGTCCGACGGTGGCTCCGCCTCCTCTCCCAGGTGGGGAGCCGGTGTGCGCGAACGTGGGCGGAAAGCATCGGACACGGTGGCGAAACTGTAACCGGGGCGCGGCGTGGGGTTCAAAGTGGGCGGGCCCGCAACTTCCAGCGGGCAACGGGGTTTCTGGCCTCACGGATGGATTGGGACCCGGACACGCAGGCGATGCTGAAGGTGGCGGCGGGCGACAAGCAGGCCTTCGCCTGGCTCTTCGACCGGCACCACGCGAGCGTGGCGCGCTTCGCGTTCCGCTTCGTGGGGGACGCGGCGCGGGCGGAGGAGCTCACGCAGGACATCTTCGTGAAGCTCTACCGCCACGCGCGCTCCTACAAGCCCACGGCGAAGTTCAAGACGTTCCTCTTCCGGGTGGCGACGAACCACTGCCTCAATGAGATGCGGCGCGGCGAGTACCGCGTGGCGCGCCTCACGGCGGAGGCCCCGGCGGAGGAAGACGTGGGGGCGATGCGGATGCCAGGGCCCGACGGAGACAGGCCTGACCAGGCGTTGAGCGGCCGGGAGCTGGAGGCGGCGGTGGGACTGGCCCTGAAGGATTTGAGCGACCGCGAACGGGCCGCGTTCACCATGTGCCGCTTCGAAGGCATGGCGTACCGGGACATCGCCGAGGCGCTGGAGGCGAGCGAGGCCGCCGTGAAGAGCCTCATCCACCGGGCCACCCTGGCGGTGGCGCGCAGGATTGAAGCGTTGCAGGCGGGCACCGTGCCCGCGAGGAGTCGGGCATGAGCTGTGCGTTCGAAGAAGACCTGACGGCCTGGGTGGACGGGGAGTTGCCGCCCCCGCACCGCGCACGCGTGGAGGCCCACCTGGGCACCTGCGCCGAGTGCCAGGGCACGGAGAGACTGCTGCGCCTCACGGTGGCGCGGATGGCGGAGCTGCCCGCCTTCACGCCCTCTCCGGCCGCCCGGCGCGAGCTGCTGGCGCGGGTGGACGCGCTGCCGCCCACCTGGCGCGAGCGGTTCGCGCACCTCTTGAGGCCCGGCGTGCTCGTGCCCTCCGCGGGCCTGGCCGCCGCGGTGGTGCTGACGCTGCTCGTGGCCGGGCGCACGCGCGTGGAGGCGCCCGCGCTGGAGGAGTGGGACCCGGGCGCGCTGGAGGTGGCGGCGAACCTGGAGCTGGTCGAGGACTACGAAGTGCTGGGGCTCAACAGCTCCGAAGACCTGGAGGTCGTCGAGAACCTCCACGAACTGGGGGTGCCGTGATGCTGGGAAGGATGACCGCCGGAGTGCTGGCCCTGGCGCTGCTCATCGGCGTTCCGGCCCGAGCTGCCAACGCCCCCGCGCCCACCGCCGCGGAGCGCTTCGAGAAGCTCCCACCGGAGCAGAAGGAGTCCCTGCGCGCGAAGCTGCGTGAGTTCAAGGCGATGCCTCCGGAAGAGCAGGCCCGCGTGCGCGCGAACCTCCAGCGCTGGCGGCAGCTGCCTCCGGAGGAGCGCGAGCGGCTGAGGAACAACCTGCGCGACTTCCAGAGGCTGTCGCCCCAGGAGCGGCAGGCGGTGCGTGAGCAGGTGCGCGAATTGCGCGGCCTCACCCTGGAGCGCCGCGCGGAGCTGCGCGAACGGGTGCGCGCCTATCTCAAGGAACACCCGGAGCGCCGCGAGCAGATGCTGGAGAACATGCGCCGCTGGCGGCAGATGTCCCAGGAGCAGCGACAGGAGGCACGCGAGCGGCTGCGCGAAAGGCGGCGCAACAAGTGAGGCCCGCACCCTGTTGGCTGCTGCTGTTCGCGCTCGCGGCGGGTGTGCCCGCGTCCGCCCAGCAGTCCCCGCCGCCCCCGCCGACCGACGAGGTCCCCG
>NZ_RAWN01000234.1:0-13041 GCF_003668895.1 Corallococcus sp. AB045 | reverse complement strand
GGGGGGTATGGATACTGGCTCTCGGGAGGCAGGGGCGGTGGTGGCGCGGGGTACTTCGGCGGCGGAGGAGGAGGCACCTCCCCCAATGGTGTGGGAGGTGGTGGCGGTGGTGGCAGCAGCGCGATTCTGAGCGCCGGCCAGTTGGTCGCATTCGCCGCGGGGGGAAACGGTGGCGGTTCTGGAGCCGAAGGTGGCAGCAATCGAGGCGGCGAGGCGGGAGCCGACTTCTTCGGCGCCTTTCCGGCCCAGCCGGGCAGCGCGGGCGCGGGCGGCTCGACCGACCTCGCCGGAGGAGGAACGGGACTGGCGGGTGGAGCGGGACACGAGAACATCGCGGGAGGCGGCGGTGGCTTCGGCGGAGGTGGCGGAGGTTCGGGCCCCGCGGCTCAAGCCTCTGGAGGTTCTTCGGGCGGAAATGGCGGAGCGAGTTCAGCAGGCCTGGGCGCCAATACGTGGTCCAACGCCACGACGCTGCCGGCGGAAGCGGGCCGGTCCTCGATCGGCGGCGGCAACGCTGGGCTCGTCATTCTGAAGTACGACGGCGCCTGCGCGCTCTAGCATTCCATCAGCTCTGAGGATTCTTCGGCGCTGCGCCCGGGTCACGGCCTGGGCGCAGCATCGCCCATCCCGCCGCGATGATTTCGCAGACGCCGCCGATGACGATGCCCCAGAGGGCGACCTCCATGACGCCATCGTCTTCGCCCGACAGGAGCGGCTCGCTCAATCCCATCCCCAGCACCACCGTCCCAATCCCCGTGAGGATCCCCAGGATGGGGGAGTACCTGCGCTGACGGCCGGTGACGTTGAAGAAGAGCAGCACGAATCCCGCGATGAACCCCAGGACCACGACGGCAGCGCCCACGAAGAAGACCGGCCCCGGGCCATCCGCATCCCCCCGGGCCCAGGCCCGTGACGCGAACAGGACGCTGGACAGGCCGAGCATCCAGGAGAGGCGCACCTTCAACGCGGAGAGCCATCGCATCCGCGAAAACCTACCACCTCACGCCTCCACGGGCGGAGGAGGCCGCTTCGCCGTCAGCGTCGCCACCCGCCCGACCCCGCCTCACCGCGAGCGTCGCGAGGTCCGCCAGCCACTTCCGGGGCGCCTTCGCTTTAGCATCAGCCGCACCTCGCACCGCCCGGAGTCTCCGCCTGCTGCGTTATCCATGCTCGGACAGAAGGGGCGGCGGGGCTCGGCTCAGGTTCTTCGCTCGAGTCGGCGAAGCATGAGCCGGACACTCGTCCTGATTGCAGTCGCGAATGTCTTGCTTGGGTTGACTTGATTCTTTGTGCTCGATGACATGCCATCCCATGCCGGACTCCCGCCACCGCTTGCACGACGCGAGCGCTCCCCACGGCGCAGAGGGAACCAGGAAAGGCATGGCGCCATTGCGCTGGCTGGTGGCGCTCACGCTGCTCGCGGCGTGCAGCGGCTATTCTTATCTCCGGGATGGCTACGGGACATACTTCGGGATTGAGGCCCGCGACGGTCGCGAGACTCCATGGGTCCGCGGGCCGTGGCCTGTCATCGACTCTTCCGTCGAAGCAGATGCCATCATCGACCAACTGTGCGCCCCGCTCATGGAGTTGCCCGCCGCTGCGCCACCGCGAGGCGAATATGGCCAGGAGTACTGCGGGGTCATCTACTCCTATGAGGGTCGCTACTATGCATCCTGGCCCGCTGCGCTGGAGACGCGGCGCCTCAGCGCTGAGAACAGCGACTTCAAGGACTGCCGCGTGCCGAAAAGAGTGGTGGATGAGCGGGGGCGGACGGCAATCCTCGCGGATTACCACACCCACCCGTGGCGTTACTCGCCGCTTTCCATCCAAGACCGCTGGAAGTCTCGCCAGCGATACTCGTTCCGCGTGCAGATGGACGCCACATGCTCCGTGCAGATGTACATTCCGTACCTTGAGCAGGAACGCCCTGGGGAGGTCTATATGAGAGAGGGTCGCCGCTGGGTGCTCATCGGGCGCGTCATGGACAAAGTGAACGGCATCATTCAGCCCGTGCCAGAGGGCTCCCGATGAGTCGGGCCTCGCTCCTCGTTCTATCGCTCGTTGCGTTGAGCGGGTGCTCGCTGTTCCAGCGCTCGACGCGCCCACCGCATGCGCCTCCCGAAGAGGCCCAGAAATTCGTCTTCCCTGCCCTCCCCTTTCAGGAAGGCCGGACAACACTCCTCAATGGGGACATCGCGACCGCCGTCCAACTCGCGATGGATGACTTTCTCCCCTTGGACCGCAAGCCCCCCAAGGACGCCACGCCGGTCGAGCTGTGCCTCTTCCGTCGCGACATCTACCAGGTGTCGGTGGAGCAGCTGCCGGACGGCATCGTCCTGGTCGGCATCTACGCGCACACCGAAGTCTGCGACCCGAACGACACAGCCTCGGATGCCGGAGGGCTCTACGCCGTCGATGTGCGACGCGGACTCATCGTCGCTCAACAGCGTTAGGGACTCGCCCACCACGGCGCCCGCCGAGCAATGAGGCGCACCTTCAACGCGGAGAGCCATCGCATCCGCGAAAACCTACCACCTCACGCCTCCACGGGCGGAGGAGGCCGCTTCGCCGTCAGCGTCGCCCCCGCGGACGCGACGCTCACCAGCGCGACCGCCAGCCATTGCAGAGGCGTGAGCTGCTCGCGCAGGAACAACCACCCCACCAGCGTGGCCACGCCGGGCTCCAGGCTCATCAGGATGCCGAAGGTGCGGCTGGAGAGCTGGCCCAGCGCCATCATCTCCAGCGAGTACGGCAGCGCGCTGGACAACAGCGCCACACCCACGCCCGCGGCGAAGAGTCCCGGCGTCATCCGCTCCAGGTGGCCCTCGCGCAGCATGAAGGGCAGCACCGTCAGCATGGCCACCACCATGCCCGCCGCCACGCCCTGCCCTTCCGGCACCCGGCGCGACAGCCTTCCGCCCGCCAGGATGTAGAGCGCCCAGCACGCGCCCGCCGTCAGCGCCAGCACCACGCCCAGCGGATCCAACCCGCCGGGCTTCGCCGTCCACGGGGTAATCAACACGATGCCCGTCGCCGCGAAGAGCACCCACACGAAGTCCAAGACCTTGCGCGAGCCCACCACCGCGAGCACGAAGGGCCCCACGAACTCCAGCGTCACCGCGAGCCCCAGCGGGATGCGCGCGATGGCCAGGTAGTACGTGAGGTTCATCACGCCCAGCGCCACGCCATACGGCACGACGGCCGCCCACTGCGCCCGCGTGTAGCGCAACAGCGGCGGGCGGAAGTAGGCCAGCAGCATCACCGACGCCAGCACCAGCCGCAGGCCCGCGGCCCCCACCGAGCCCAGGACGGGGAAGAGCCCCTTCGCGAGCGCGGCGCCCCCCTGCACGCTCACCACGGCGATGAGGACCGCGGGAATGGGGGGCAAGGCGGAGACACGGCGTCCGGCGACTTCGCTCATGACGCGGCAATCTAGAGCGTGTCCCCTAAACCGGCGAGTGCACCCTGCGATTGGACCTCACACGACCGCCGCGCGAGCCGAGGCTTCGGCGCAGAGCTTCTCGCTCAGCATCCACAGGCCGGCCGCGAGCTTCGGGTCCAGAGCCTGATTCTGCGGCTTCACTGGCCGTCGTTTCGAGACGTACTCGCCCTTGAGCGGGGCCGCCTCCGGCGAAGTGGAGAGCCAGATGAGGGAGTCGGCGCCTTGCTCTGGCGTATTCGAGAAGGGCTTCGCGAGTGTGTAGACGACATTCAGCAGAAACCCCTGGTCCGAGCCAAAGCCGCCAAACTGAGTGCGCACCATGCCCGGCTCGAAGCAGTTCGCCGTCGCCGTCGTGCCCTCCAGGCGCCGCTGGAGCTCCTTCGTGAAGAGGACGTTCGCGAGCTTCGACGCCGCGTAGGCCCGTGGGCCCGAGCCCTCCAGCGAGGTCGGCGTCTTCTCGAGGTCGAGCACCCCGCGCGCCTGCATGGAGCTCGACGTCGACACGACGCGCGCGCCTGGAGTCTTCCGGATGAGCTCCAGCAGCGACGTCGTCAGTTGGAAGTAGGCGAGGTGGTTCAGGGTGAACGTCAGCTCGAAGCCGTCAGGGCCCTTCACCGGCGCCTTGAAGGTCGCGCCGGCGTTGTTCACGAGGACGTCCAGCCGGTCGTGCCTGGCCTTGAACTCCTCGGCGGCACGCTTCACGTCGGCCATCCGCGACAAGTCGCAGAGGAGGAAGCCGAGGTTGTCGTTGCCGCTCACGGCCTTCAGCTCCGCGAGCACCTGCGCGGTCTTCTCCTTGTTGCGACCGACGATGGTCAGCGTCGCTCCGCGCCTGGCGAAGTCCGTCGCCGCCGCCTTGCCAATTCCGTCTGTCGCTCCGGTGATGAGAATCACCTTGCCTGCGAGGTCCTGCGTCATGAGTTGCTCCAGAATTTGCGTAGGTGACGCCCGCGCTCGCAGGCCCGGGCAAGCGCGGCGAAGAGAAGCGAGGCGACGAGCAGGCCGACGAGGATGGGCCACGCGCCGGGTTGCATCCGCCCGGACGCGTCGAACATCTCGTTGCCGAGGTAGCTCACGAGGAGCAGCGGCGGCACGTAGCCCACCAGCGAGCCCCAGAAGTGGGTCCAGAACCCCACCTTCGAGACGCCAAGGAACCCGTGGAGCACCTGCGGCATCCAGAGAACCAACCTCAGGACCACGACGGTCTGGAAGGCGCGCCTCTCCAGTGCGTCGTCGTACTTGCGGAACCGCGCGGGAATGCGCGCGGAAACCCAGTCCTTCGCCACGAAGCGCGCGAACGAGAAGCCGACGACGCTCGCGGACATCGTCCCGATCATCGAGAGCGCGAAGGCTGTCTGCCACGGCCAGATCAACGGCGCCGCGACGATGAAGATCGTCCCAGGGACCCCAAACGGCTGGAGCACCGTGTACGCGACGATGAACGCAAGGTAGCCCCATGCGCCCATCTCGACGAGCGTGTGGGCCAGGGCCTTCGGCTCGGAGACCTGCGCGAAGACGTCGAAATACCAGGCGCCCGCGAGCGAGAGGAGCACCCACGCGACGACGCCAAGCCTCGCGACTCGCAGCGAGCGAGTCGTCGCGCTCATGCGCCGACCCTGTTGATGTCGGACGACTCAAGGATGAAGCGATCGGCCTTCCCCTCGACGACACGGAGCATCGCGCGGCCGAGGATTTCGGAAGTGGTGAACAAGAACGGGAAGACCCGGATGAAGAACGGAATGATCGGGTTCAGGGGCTTCATCAGGACCACTCCGACCTGATAGGCCCGCGTGCGGCTCCGGATCCCGGGCCCCGCCCGGATGAATGCAGGGCGGACGGCGCCGGCATGCCGGAACGGCATGGACTTCAGCGCGCCCTCCACGCGCTGCCGGACGCGCGCCCACATCGAGCGCCCACCAGCGCCCCCTGCGGAGCAGTAGCAAAAGGAGAGTCCGGGGTTGAGCCGGAGGAGCGCGCGCGCCCAGACGAGCGTCAGCTCCTCGGTCAATCGGGCGTAGGCCGCCTCGTCGAGTCCCATCGAGCTGACGCCAATCGCCCAGATGCAGGCGTCGTAGCCAACGAGCTGGTCCTCGATGGCGGCGAACTCGAAGAGGTCGTTCAGCAACAGCTCGCGCAGCTTCGGGTGCTCGACGCCACACGGCTGTCGCCCGATGCTCAGCACGGATTCGACCTCAGGGGCACTGAGCGCTTCGCGCAGGGCGCCCGCTCCAACCATTCCGGTCGCACCGAAGATGATGACTTTCATTTCCGCCTCCCCTTCTCCTTCGCGGGAGGGGCGAAGCGCGCCGCGAGGAGCTCTGTTCGTTTCTCCAGCACCGCCGCCTTGGGCTCGTCCGCGAGGAGACCGTCGAGCGCGAGCAGGAAGACCTCGGCGCTCGCCTCATCGCCCAGGATGGAGGCCACGCACCTCAGCGCAATCTTGCGATGGAGCGCATCGGTCTCGGGATCGATCCGCTCGCAGGCCGCGAGGAACTCGCCTCCCATCGGCGTACCGACCATCTCCGCCCAGGGCTCGATCATCATCACGCGGCAAACGTCGAGCAAGCGCTCATACGGCGTGCGGTCCGGTGCGTTCGCCGCCTGCATCGCGAGGGGATGGCGCGAAACCAGCCAGTCCACGAAGACAGCCTTGAAGATGTCTTCCTTGTCCTTGAAGACCCGGTAGAGGAGCGTGCGCGAGAGGTGCGCCCGCTTGGCGATGTCCTCGAACGACGTCTTCGCGAAGCCGAAGTTGAGGAAACACCACCGCGCGGCGAGCAGGACCTTCGCTCGGCGCGCGGCGGTCTCGTCTTCCGTCATCGTCGTCACCATGCGGACACTGTGACAACGGACGCATTTTTTGTCAATTTGACCCGTCAGGGCCGGGCGCGCTCCAGGCTCCTGACCGCAGCAACGCCCGGCGAGCGAGGAAGCGGGAGACATTCCACTCCAGCACCGTGTCCCCCTGGGACAGCCGCTCCCGGTGCTCCTTCAGGACGGGCGCCAGCCGCCACTGGGACGCCTCTTCAATGATGGAGTCCGCCAGGACCAGCCCGGGCACGGCGTCCGCGGACAGGTCGTAGAACATCTCGGTGTCCAACGAACCGGTGCGCGCATACCGCTCCAGGTTGTGGCGGACGATGAAGGCCTCCGGGTTGAGGAAGTTGAGCACGAGCACCGAGCCCAGGGCCGTGGCGAAGGCGCCCACCGCGAAGCGCTCCGGCTTCCACCACAGCGTCACCGCGCGCCACGCCAGCGCCGCGCCCAGCGCCACCATGAAGACGTGCGTGTGCACGCGCAGCAACGTGTAGCCGAACGCGTCCTCGTACAGCGACAGACGCCGCATCGCCGACGCGAGGATGATCAGCGTCAGCACCACCATCAACGACGTGCTCGCGCGGAAGACGGTCTGCGCCACGCGCGTCTCGCGCCGCGTCCAGCGCGTCAGGGCCATCACCAGCGCCAGCGTCAGCGAGGCGACGACCACCAGCTCGAAGAAGCCGCGCCGCGCGTACTCCGCGAAGGTGTAGCCGGAAGCGGGCGACGACGCGTCACCGACGAACAGGTACGCCACCTGGAAGGCCGCGAAGACAAAGAACAGCGCGTTCACGGCGAAGATGAGCGTGAGCGCCTCGATGAGCCCCAGGCGCGGCGTGGCTGAAGCCACCTCCGCGTCCCCCAGCTCCTTCATGGCGCGGCGGCGCAGCGCATGCCCCAGCACGCCCGCCGCGACGCTCGCGCCGAGCGCCACGCCGAGGCCGCGCGACATCAGCGTGCCCAGGTCCAGGTCGAACGACAGGAACCGCTGCAGGGTGGAGGAGAAGACCCCATCCGCTGATTCCAGCAGGAGCCCGAACACCAGCAGCACCGGCAGCGCCAGCAGCAGGCCTCGCGACAGCGCCCCCAGGAGGCGCGAGTGGGTCTTGAGCCCGCGCACGTCCACGCTGTCCCGGACGAGCACCGGCGGGTAGAGCAGGCTCTGCGCGGCGGAGCCGAAGAAGACGACAACATAGTCGGCGAAACCCAGCCGCTCCACGCGGCCCGCGGCCCAGAAGTGCGACAGCATCATCAGGAGCACGGCCGCGGTCATCACGTTGAGCGCCAGGAGCCAGGAGCTGTCCCGCACCGCCACGAAGACGCTCACCAACCCCAGCGGCGCCAGCAGCCACGCGTTGGGCCTCGCGCGCTGCCAGCCTTCACGTCCGCCCAGCCACGCGAGCGCGCCCACCAGTGCCGCCACCAGCAACGGGAAGCCCAGGCCCCAGCGCGCCTTTTCGAACAGGGCCTCCGCGAGCACACCCAGGGCCAGCGAAGCCGCCAGCGTCCGGCGTGGGGCGCGCACCCACGGCAGCAGCGGCCGGACCGGGGCCGCGACAGTGGAAGCGGGAGAAGGAGGAAGCGGAGACAGGGGAACGGACGGGTTCATGGCGTCGGCACCTCGCGGGCGTGTCAGCACCCGGAACGACGGCAGGATGCACACGCCTGGCGGCACGTCTGGGGGCCTCGGGGGCGAGCGGTCGCGGAGCCACGCCGAACGGCGCTGGCCCTTCCGTGGCCGGTCGGCACGGCCCGGGCCTGGAGCGGCGGGACAGCCCCACCCGGGGTCCGCATCACCGGGACCGGGAGTCCGCCCCCCTGGACGAAGCCGCGAGCCGCACCGCGTCGGCGGACACTCCAGGGCGGTCCGCGCAGCACCCGGGAGGGCCCCGATGTTAGGTTGCCGCCCCGATGGCCCCCCCGCCGCGGCTCCCCTTCCGCTTCCGTCCCCGCTCGACCCTCGTTCTGTGCGGTCTGGTGCTCGCGTTCGCGGGCTGTGACGGTCTGCCTTCTCAAACCCCGCCGGTTCCGGACGCCGGGTCCTGCGTCCAGGGCAACTGCCCTCAGCCCGACAGCGGAACGGCGCCGGTCCAGTCCGGCACCCACGTGCGCATCGCGGCGTTCAACGTGCACCGCCTCTTCGACACCGTCTGCGACACGGGCTCCTGCGGAGGCTCCAACTACGAGGAGCTGCCCACCGAGGCGGAGTTCGAAGCGCAGGTGGGCCAGCTCGGCCGGGCCATCACCGCGCTCGACGCGGACATCGTGCTGCTGGAAGAAGTCGAAACGCAGAACTCGCTGGATGGGCTGTTGAAGAAGGTCCCGGAGTTCCCCCATTCAAAGCTCGGGGAGACCTACACCAAGGCGTCCGTGGACGTGGCGGTCCTCTCCCGCCACACCATCACGGAAGTGCGCAGCCACCGGAACCAATACATCTACAGGCCAGATGGTTCCGCCACCCGCTTCTCGCGCGACCTGCTCGAGGTCCATGTGGACATGGACGGCTCGCGGGTCATCGTCTTCGCGGCGCACTTCCGTTCCAAGGTGGACGACGATCCGGGCCGCCGCATGGCGGAGGCCAATGCCGCGCGGGAGATTCTCCTCGAATCGGCCAAGGAGTTCCCCGGCGCGCTGATCGTGCTCGGCGGAGACCTCAACGACATCCCCGGCTCGGATCCCATCAACGCCCTGGACCAGGCCCTGCTGCGCGTCGCCAGGGACCGGCCGGTCAGCGACACCTGGACGTACTTCTATTCCGGCAGGGGCCAGGCCATCGACCACCTCTACCTCGCGCCCAACGAGGGCGGCAGCTATGTGCCGGGCTCCTTCCGCGTGGCCCGTGAGCCCACCGGCGGCTACGGCGGCTCCGACCACGGCGCGGTGTACGCGGACTTCGCGCTCACCCCTCCCTGAAGCGCGCGGGACGGCGAGCCCCGCACACTCTCCCTCCCTGTCAGCGCGGTGCCTGTGGACCAGCGCACGTGGGAGGCCTGGCATTGACGCGGCAATGACAGCCAGGGAGGAACCGTCCTCGGCGGCCGATTTCCAGCCCGGCCCCCCTCCCTACCTTCCTTGCCATGAACAGCAATCGCATGGCGAATGCGGCACGCCATCCCCGGGCATTCCGGCATCCCGTCCCGGAGGGCAGGCCATGATTGAGGTGCGCACCTTCGAAGGGGACGCCTCCGAGGCGTCGTGGTTCCTCAACCGCGTCTGGCAATCCACCTACGGCAAGACGGCCCCCATCCCCGTCTGGGACAAGCGCTTCTGCGACTGGCGGCTGTTTCGGGACGGACAGGCGCCGCGCGACTACCTGCTGGCGGCGTACGAGGGAAAGACGCTGGTGGGCACCCTCTTCGCGGAGCCCGCGAAGCTGCGCCTGGGACGCCTGGAAGTGGACGGCAGCTATGGACTGCGGGCCACCGTCACGAACTCCCATCGAGGACAGGGCATTGCCGCGAAGCTCGCGCACGAGCTGCTCCGGAGGCACCAGGACCGGGCAGCGCGGCTCACCCTGGGCTTCACGACCACGGAGCCCCGCCCGCCGGGCTTCTGGCGGCACGCGTGGAACACGCGCCTCTTCGGTGGCCAGGGGATGTGGCTGTATGCCTTTGATGCGCGAGCGCTCGCCCGCTGGTCGTTCACGGACAACGAGCGGAGGTTGTTCACGCTGGCGCATCCCTTCCTGCGGCACCGCTTCCGTGAAGCGGACCCACAGGGCATCCGCCCCTACCAGCCGGCGGACCTGGGCCCATGCACGGCGCTGGTCCACGACATGCTGCGCCCGGTGACGCTGGGCTACACGTACACGACCGAGCAGTTGGCGGCCCAGCTCCAGTACCGCGACGTGCCCCGGACCTTCGTGCTGGAGCAGGACGGCGAGGTGCGCGGACTGGTGAGCTCACACAGCCTGTTGATGACGGGCGTGGGAGAGCTCACCGCGGAGGTGGTGGACCTGATGGCCTTCCACGCCTCCGTGTCCACCGAGGACCGGCAGAGGCTGCTCCAGGTGGCCATGCAGGACATGGAGCGCCGGGGCGTGGCGTTCGCGGGCATGTTGCGCGGGCCCGGCACGTCGGCCTGTCTGTTGTTGCGCTCGGGCTGGGTGCCGCTGCCCCGCCGCGCGAAGGTGACGTGCCTGATGCCCATCTGCGACCTGGACATGCCCGCGGACCCGTGCGTCTTCACGCACCTGCGCTGACGCGCGAGCCCTGGACCTTGCGCAGCAGCCACACGGCCCCGCGGGCCAGGGTCCGCACGCCCCCGCCCGCGCAGACGCACAGCGCGGGAATGACGAGCAGCAGGTACTGCGGCCACTTGGTGTTCCACAGCAGCAGGAACACCAGGCCCACGACGGCGGCCACCGCCCACACGGGCCGCTCGCGCCACGTGCGGGGCAGGCCCACCACCGCCAGCGGCAACAGCGCCCGCGCGTTGAAGTGCGTGAGGTAGATGCCCGGGTCGGAGCCCGACAGCCACGTGTCCGTGAGGAACACGAGCGGCTGGTACCAGGGCAGCCCAGCGCGGCGCACGTGCTCGTTGTGGGAGTAGCCCCAGTGGAAGGTGATGGACTCCCACAGCGACGCGAACGGAGACGCCCACAGGGCCGGGTTCACCAGGATGAACACCGCCGCCGTGGACACGACGATGGCGGCCCACGGGCGCCACCGCGTGCGCGCGCCCGATATCAGGAACGGCAGGAAGGTGAGCCCGCCCACCAGGCCATACGGATACTTCCCCGCCGCCGCGAGCCCCAGCAGCGCGCCGGACACCGCCGTCCATCCCGGCGCGAAGCCCTTTCGCCGGGCGCGTTCAAACGCGAGCAGCGCGAGCAGCGCGAGCAGCCCCGGCACCGCCTCCAGGTACGCCTGGGACGTGTACTTGGTGTGGTACGGGTCCCACGCGAGCAGGAGCGCGCCCAGCGGATCCACGAGGGCGACGAGCCCCACCTGGAGCACGCCGGCCACCGCGGACAGGCCTCGCGTCACGTCGAACGCGGGGCGCGCGGCGTCCGGGATGGGCCGGCCCATCGGGACGTCCCGCCAGTCCGGCTCCGGGGCGCCCGTCACGCGCACGGACTCGGCGAAGAGCAGCTTCACCAGCGGCGGGTGTTCGAAGTTCTCCCGGAGCTGGCCGATGTCGCCCCAGCGGCCTTCGTCCATCATCCGGGCATAGGTGAAGGCGATGGGCAGGTAGGTCGCCTCGTCGAAGTCCTGGCCCAGCCGTTCCACCGCTCGGGAGCGCTGCCAGACCGCGACCACGATGGCGACGAGTGCGACGAGGAGGGCCAGCAGGCGCGTGCGGGACACGTGCGCACGGATATCACGAACGTGCGGCCCGCCGAGCAGCCGGGGCATGGCCCTGGTGACGCGTGGCCCGGCGCCCCAGCTTTGGAGCATGAGAATCGCTCGCATCCTGACCGTTGCCGCCCTGCTCGCGGGCGGATCCGCCGTGGCGAAGAAGAACGACACCGTGGAGCTGCGGACGCCCCGGACGACCGTGCGTGCGAACGTCGACGCGCAGGGTCTCCAGGGCCCGGACCTGAAGCTCCAGCTGTCGGACAACGCGCTGAAGGGCCAGGCCTTCCAGCGTCCCGTGGACCTGAAGCTGTCGGAGCGGCGCATCGAGGGCACGGTGGGGGAGAAGCCGGTGGAGCTCACCGTGGACGAGCGTCCGGACGTCGTGGAGATGATGGGCACCTTCGCGGGCGAGCCCTCGTCGCTGACGCTCAGCCCGGACGCGCTGACGGGGTCGGTGGGGCCGTGCGGCTACAACCTCATCATCGAGCGAGACCGCAAGCACTACCGGGGCACGCGCGCCTGCGGCGACCAGCGCGAGAACGACGTGTTCGTCTCGATCCCGAAGTCCCTGGAGCGGGAGTCCGCGACCGGGCGCATGGCGGCGCTGAGCGTGCTGCTCGCCCATCCCTGAGCACGGCGATGGTGCGCGGGGCGCGGGTGTAGTGAAATCCACGCCGTGTCCACCCCTCCCTCCGGCGTCGCGCCCGAGCGCACCATCGGGCCGTTCCAACTGCTGGCCCTGGGCGTCAACGGCATCGTGGGCGTCGGCATCTTCTTCGCACCCGCGGAGGTCGCGGCGCAGGCCCCCGGCCTGGGCGCGGTGTGGGCCTTCGCGCTGACGGGGCTGGCGCTGGTGCCGGTGGCGTTCGCGTTCGCGGTGCTCGGCCGGCGGTTCGACTCGGATGGTGGGCCCGTGGTGTTCGCGCGGGCGGCGTTCGGCGAGCGCGTGTCGTTCCTCGTCGGATGGGTGGCCTACGTCAGCGCCTTCCTGAGCACGTCCGCGGTGATGGCGGGATTGGCGCGCGCGGTGGCGCCATCGGTAGGCCTGGGCGGACCCGTGGGCGAGCGGCTGCTGGCCTCCGCGCTGGTGACGGGGCTGGCGGCGCTGGTGGCGTCGGGCATCCGCGTGTCGGCGCGGACCTGGACGGCACTCACGGTGCTGAAGCTCGTGCCGCTGGCGGTACTGTTGGGTGCGTTCTTCTTCCTGCCTGACAGGGATGTGCCGCCACCGCTGCCCGCCACGGGAGCGTCCTGGCTGAAGGCGGGCCTGACGGTGATGTTCGCCTACCAGGGCTTCGAGATCGTCCCGGTCATCGCGGGGCAGGTGCGCGCGTCCGAGCGCACGGTGCCCATGGCGACGGTGGGCTCACTGCTCCTGGCGATGCTGCTGTACGTGGGGCTCGTGTGGGCGTGTGTCGCGGCGCTGCCGGACCTGGCGAGGGCGACCGCGCCCCTGGCGCAGGCGGCGGGGGTGTGGGGCGG
>NZ_RAWN01000233.1:0-13065 GCF_003668895.1 Corallococcus sp. AB045 | reverse complement strand
ACGTGGCGGAGGCGCTGCTGCCCCTGGGCGGAGGCGTGCGGTGGCCGGCGGCGTTCACGCCCTGAGTCAGTAGACGCGCAGCAGGCGCGAGCGGCATTCGAAGTGCGGGTTGCGCACGTCGATGACGTAGACCTCGCCGGTGGTCTCATCGAAGTTTCCGGCGAGCAGTCCCGCGGCGGCCAGGGCGGCGAGGTAGACGTTGTCCGTGCCCTTCTTCATCTCGCTGACCTTGCGCACGTAGACGACGCGGCCCTCCACGGCCCATACGCTGCGGATGCCGTCCGTGTGCACGCCCATCGCGTCCGGGGGCGGCGGGGCGGACTTCCCCAGCGCGGGCGGGACGGCCTGGAGCACGTAGTCGTCGTAGGCGCGGTTGCCGCTGCGGCTGATGAGCTTCACCTCGCGCAGCAGGCCGTCCGGGCCCTGGAGCAGCTCCAGCGTGACGGTGAGCTTCATCGTGCTGACGCCGTGGGCGAAGTCCTGGAGCTCCTCGCCCGCCTGGGAGAGGCCGCGCAGGCGGTTGTAGCCGGGCTCGTCGCGGGCGCGCTTCGCGAGGAGTTCGCCCGGCTTGGGGGGCTTGCGAGGCCCGGGCATGGCTCCCGGGGAGCCGCTGGCGCCGAACTGCCGGGCCTTCTCCGCGTAGGAGTACAGCAGCTGCTTGGGGAAGCTGGGCATGTCGAAGAGGGGCGGGGCGTCCATCTGCTTCTCCAACTGCGCGCGCAGCTGGCCGAAGTAGGGATGGATGCGGCCGGTGTCCACGCGGTCGCGCGCGCGGCGTTCGTCGACGATGCCCTGCACGCGATCCGACACGCGCGCGTGTTCCTCGGCGGAGAGGGATTCGGCGGACAGGCTGGGGTCGCCGGGGCGCAGCGTGCGGCCTCCGCCCCGGGAGTTCTCCGGCGTCGTGATGATGACCCCCTTGCTCGAGCCGGGGGAGGGGAGCAGGTTCTGGGGAAGGGTGCCCGGAGGCCGGTCCCCGTCTGGAGCGGGCATGCGGGTCGCGATGTCCAGGCGTGGAATGTCGTCCGCCGACGCGCGTGGAGCATCTTCGGAGGGAGCGGGCTCGCGCGTCGCGACGGGAGGCGGAGGCGGCTCCGGGGGTTCACGCGTCGCGACGGGAGGCGGAGGCGGCTCCGGGGGTTCGCGCGTCGCGGTCGCTGGAGGTGGCTCGGTCGGCGCGTCCTTCACTGGCGCGCGCGGTTTGACGGGCGGCGGTGCGGACTCCGGCGCCTCGCGTGTCGCCACGGGGGGAGTCGGCGTGGGGACGCTCTTCGGCGGCGCACGCGTCGCGATGCCAGACGGTGGCGTGGCGGGCTCCCGGGCCGGAGGCGGTTGGACCGCTGGTGGCGCCGGAGTGACGGAAGGGGAGGTGATGATCTCCACCTCGACCGCTTTCTCGCGCAGCCGGGCCGTGCGTCCGGTGGGCGACGGATGAGGGTCCAGCGTCCACAACAGCCCGAAGATGAGGGCGTGCAGCGCCAGCGATATCAGTCCGGCCCATCCGAGACGTCGCAACCGCCGCATGCTCGGACACTTCCCAGAAAGCGCCCCCTGTCTCAACACGTTGAGGCGCGTGCGTTCGCGAACCGACGTCCCACCCGCCGAGCAGGCAACCCTTCAACGCAGGAAACGTCCCGGGGGTGACTCGACGCCCGCCGTGACTCCTGCTGTGCTGCCGCCTTCCACGTGCCTCCCATGCCCCTCGCCTGTCTGGACGAACCCACGTTCATGGACCTCCTGCTCGGGACGCTGCCCCCCGACAGGGCCGCGCTCGTCGACGAGCATCTTGACACGTGTCCCTCCTGCCGGCGCATGGTGTCCGAGGCGCTGAAGGTGCAGCCGCCCACGGACTCCGGGCCTGCTGCTCCGGAGGAGGAGGTCCTCGACAGCCAGCTGGCGACGCTGGCCGTGGACCCGTGGCGCGGAAAGAAGCCGCGCCTGAGGCTGCCCACGCCGCCGCTCGCGCGAGGCACGGCGGTGGGCCGCTACCTCATCCTGGAGATGCTGGGCGTGGGCGGGATGAGCGTCGTGTACGCCGCCTATGACCCGGAGCTGGACCGCCGCGTCGCGCTCAAGCTCCTCCAGGTGGAGGCGCTGGGGCTGGGCGCGGAGGCCGGACGCACGCAGGTGCTGCGCGAGGCGCAGGCCATGGCCCGCGTCTCCCACCCGCACGTCGTCTCCGTCTTCGACGTGGGCACCTTCGGCCGGCAGGTCTTCCTGGCCATGGAGCTGGTGGACGCGCACACGCTGCGCAAGTGGGAGCACGACGGTCCGCACCCGTGGCGCCAGGTGGTGGAGCTCTTCCTCGCCGTGGCCCGCGGGCTCGCCGCCGCGCACGCGGTGGGCGTCGTGCACGGCGACGTGAAGCCGGAGAACATCCTCGTGGGCCAGGACGGCCGCGTGCGTGTCACCGACTTCGGCCTGTCGCGCATCATGTTCGGCGCCGTGGTCCCGCCGGTGATGCCGGGGAGCCCCACGCATCCGCGCGCCATGGAGGGCGGCACGCCCGCGTACATGGCCCCGGAGCAGTTCCCGCCAGAGGAGCGCACCGACGCGCGAAGCGACCAGTTCGGCTTCTGCGCCGCGCTCTACGAAGGCCTCTACGGCGAGCGCCCCTTCGCGGGCGCGACGGTGGAGGAGCTGTCCCAGGCGGTGCACGCGGGGCGGGTGAAGAGCGTGCCCCGGCACTCCGGCGTGCCGCAGTGGCTGCGCAAGGTGGTGGTGAAGGGCCTGTCGGTGAAGCCCGAGGACCGCCACGCGTCCATGGAGGCGCTCATCGCCGCGCTGGAGTCGGACCCCGCGGCGCGCCGGACGCGACGGCTGCGCGTGGCGGGCGCGTCGCTGCTCATGCTGTCCGCGGTGGGCCTCACGCACGTCCTCCACGGCCGCGACGTCACGGGCTGCGAGGGCGCCGCGCGCGCCATGGACGGCGTGTGGGACGCTCCCCGGCAGCAGGCGGTGGAGGCGGCCTTCGTCGGCACCGAGCGCCGCTTCGCGCACGACGCCTTCCGGCACGTGCGCCGGGGACTGGACGCGTACACCGCCGCGTGGGTGACGACGCGCACGGCGGCTTGTGAAGCCACCCGCGTGCGCCACGAGCAGAGCGAAGCGGTGATGGCGCTGCGCATGCGCTGCCTGGATGCGCGGCTGGCGGACGTGGCCGCGCTCACGCAGTTGTTCACGCAGGCGGACCCGGACCTGGTGGAGCGGGCGCCCCGCGCGGTGGAGGGGCTGACGCCGCTGGCGGGCTGCTCGGACGTGGAGGCGCTGACGTCGCGCGGCCACGCTTCACCCGACGACCCCGCCGCCAGGGACCGCACGGTCGCGCTGCTCCAGGCGCTCGTGGACGCGAGGGCACTGCGCGCCGCCGGCCGCTATTCGCAGGGCGTGGCGCGCGTGGAGCCGGTGGCCCAGGCCGCGCGCGCCGCGGGGGACTGGGCCGGCGCCGCGGACGCGCTGCTGCTGCTCGCGGAGCTGAAGGACGGGGCCGGGGACTACCGGGGCGCGGAGGCCACGGTGCTCCAGGCCGCGTGGACCGCGGAGGCCGGCCGCAACGACGACGCCGCCGCCCGGGCGTGGACGCTGGCGGTGCGCGTGACGGGCGAACGGCTGGACCATTACGCCCAGGGGCAGCAGGCCGCGGAGCGCGCCAGCGCCGCGGTGGAGCGGCTGGGCGCCAGCAGGGAACTGGCCGGCGCGCTCGCCATGAACCTGGGCCGGCTGTTGTCGCGCCAGGGCCGCTACCCGGAGGCCCACGAGCAGCTCACCCGCGCGCTGTCCTTCCTGGAGAAGCGCTTCGGCCCGGAGGCCCTGGAGGTCGCGGACGTGCGCGTGGAGCTGGGCACCGTGCGCCGCTCACAGGGGCGCGCGGAGGAGGCCCTGGGCCTGTACGAGCGCGCCCTGGGCACCGTGCGCGGAGCGCTGGGCCCCGAGCACCCGGACGTGGCGCGCATCCGCCTGGAGCAGGCCAGCGTGCGCTGGCAGCAGGGTGACTTCGTGCAGTCGGAGCGGCTGGCCCGGGGCGCGCTGGCGCTGCTGGAGCGCTCGCTGGGCCAGGACCACCCGCAGGTGGCGGACGCGCTCAACAGCCTGGCGCTGGCGATGCAGTACCAGGGCAAACGCGAGGAGGCGCTGCCCCTGTACGAGCGCGCGCTGCGCATCGCGGAGACGACCGAGGGACGCGACAGCTCCACGGTGGCCATCATCGTCAACAACATCGGCACGCTGCTGGTGCACATGGGCCGGCTGGAGGAGGCCACCCAGCGCTTCGCCACGGCGCTCGAGCAGGTGGAGAAGAGCCTGGGCCCGGACCACCCCACGCTGGCGCTGGTGCTCCGGGGCATGGGCCAGACGCTCAGCTACCGCAACCAGCCGGACCAGGCCCTGCCGTACTTCCAGCGCGCCGCCGCGCTCCAGACGTCCCTTCCGGACGACGTGAACGGCGGCTGGACGGGGGCCCTGGTGGACCTGGGGCGCACGTACATGGTGCTCGGCCGTCCGCGCGAGGCGCTGGCCCCGCTGGAGCAGGCCGTCGCCGGTTGGGAGCGCGCCCGGCCCCGTCCCGCGGAGCGCCCCGCCGCGCGCTACATGCTGGCCCGCGCGCTGTGGGACGCGAAGAAGGACCCGGCCCGCGCCGTCCGGCTCGCCGCCGAGGCCCGCCTGGAAGCCGGAGCGCTCCCCGACGACGAGTCCTCCGTGCCGGAGCTGCGCCAGGCGATGGACCGCTGGATCGCCAGGCTGCCCCCCGCCGCGCGCAAGGACCTCAAGGCCGCCATGGCTACGCCGAAGCCCGCGGACCCCGCCAGGGACGCGCTCGTCCGGTAATCGCCTCGTCAGAAGTGGCAAGGCCCTGGAGCGAGCGCGAACGGGCCACGTTATACGGAGGGTGGAATGACGCTCCTCACGGACTCCCCTGTCGCCGCCCTTCCGCCGGAAGCGGGCGTGGACGCCCTGGCCAGGCTGCTGCGCGGACGCCGCGTCGTGGTGCTCACCGGCGCCGGAATCAGCACCGAATCCGGCATCCCCGACTATCGCGGCCCGGAGACGCGCCACAAGGTGCGCAACCCCATCCAGCACCGCGAGTTCCTGCACCAGCCGGAGGTGCGTCAGCGCTACTGGGCGCGCAGCCTGCTGGGCTGGCCACGCTTCACCACCGCCCGGCCCAACGACGCGCACTTCGCGCTCACCGCGCTGGAGAAGGCGGGCGTGGTGCCCGGGCTCATCACCCAGAACGTGGATGGCCTGCATCACGCTGCGGGCAGTGAGCGCGTGCTGGAACTGCACGGCGCGCTGTCGCGGGTGCGCTGTCTGGCGTGTGGCGCGCAGGAGCCGCGCGCGTCGCTCCAGGCGCGGATGCTGGGCCTCAACCCGGACTTCGCGCACACCGTCGTGGAGCTGCGTCCGGACGGAGACGCGGAGCTGTCGCAGGAGGCCGTGGATGGCTTCCGCGTCCCCTCGTGCACACGATGTGGCGGGACGCTGAAGCCGGACGTGGTGTTCTTTGGCGACAACGTCGCGGCGCCGCTGGTGCAGGACGCGTTCGCGCTCGTGGAGGAGGGGGACGCGCTGCTGGTGGTGGGCTCGTCGCTGACGGTCTACTCCGGCTACCGCTTCGTCACCCGCGCGGCGGAGCGGCACATGCCCATTGGCATCCTCAACATCGGAGAGAGCCGGGGCGACGGGCTCGCGGATGTGCGCGTGGAGGCGCGAGCGGGGGAGGTCCTTCCCCGGCTCGCCCAGGCGCTGACCCGCACCTGACGGTCCTCCTCCCACACCGGGCGTGCAGCCGGGCGCCGGGGCTTCGGGCGCGGCACCGAATGGGCACGCCAGGGGAGGGGCCAAGTGTGCCATCATTCCCGGCTTCGCGAGGCACGCGCGCTGTGGCCGTGCCTGGGACGGAGACACAGGGCCGATGGACACCGGGCGCCCGCTGGGCGGCAGGTACGCGCTGGAGCGCAGGATTGGCGGCGGTGGCATGGGCGCCATCTGGCGCGCGGTCGACCTGCAGCTCCAGCGGCACGTGGCCCTCAAGCTCATCGCCTCCGACGTCGTGGCGCGCACGCCGGAGGCCCACCGCCACTTCGAACAGGAAGCGCAGGCCGTGGCCCGGCTGCGCCACCCGCACGTGGTGCAGGTGCACGACTCCGGCGTGGACGGCGGCATGCCGTACATCGTCATGGAGCTGCTGGAGGGCGAGGACCTGGAGACGCGCCTCACCCAGCAGGGGCGCCTGTCCCCGGCCCGCGTGGCCGCGCTCGTCACGCCGGTGGCCCGGGCGCTGGCGGCGGCGCACGCGGCGGGGCTCGTCCACCGCGACCTGAAGCCCGCCAACCTCTTCCTCGCCCACGTGGACGGGGAGGAGGTGGTGAAGGTTCTCGACTTCGGGCTCGCGCGCTCGCTCATCCCCACGGGAGCGCCCGCGCAGGCGGAGGGGCTCACCGGCACGCTGCGCTACATGAGCCCGGAGCAGCTGCGCGCGGATCCGGACCTGGACGCGAGAGCGGACCTCTGGTCGCTGGCGGTGGTGCTCTACCGCGCCCTCACCGGCCAGTTCCCCTACGGGCCTGAGTCCGTGGGCCCGCTCCTGCGCGGCGCCTTCCACCCGCCCGCGGTGCCCGTCTCGCAGCTGGTGCCGGAGCTGGGCGCGGGCGGGGACGCCTTCTTCCAGCGCGCCCTGCACCCGAAGCTGGAGCAGCGCTTCACCTCCGCGCGCGAGCTGGCCGCGGCCTTCGTCGCGCTGGTGGAGGCGGGCCGCGCCGGGCAGGCCGCCACGGTGCTGGTGGTGGACGACGAGCCGGACGTGGAGCTGCTCATGCGCCAGCGCTTCCGCCGGCACGTGCGCGACGGCGTCTACCGCTTCGTCTTCGCGCGCGACGGCGAAGAGGCGTTGGAGGCCCTGCGCCAGCACCCGGACACGCACGCGGTGCTGTGCGACCTGAACATGCCGCGCATGGACGGGCTCACCTTCCTGTCGCGCGTGGGCGAGGTGGATCCGCTGGTGAAGGTGGTCATGGTCTCCGCCTACGGTGACCTGCCCAACCTGCGCACGGCGATGAACCGGGGCGCGTTCGACTTCCTCGTGAAGCCGGTGGACCTGGACGACCTGGAGTCCACGCTGGCCAAGACGGTGCGCCACGTGGCGGAGCTGCGCCGCGCGGTGCGCTCCACGGAGGAGAACGCGCTGCTGCGCATGTTCGTCCACGGCGGCATCGTGGACCGGGTGCTGCCGCTGGTGCGCGGCCCGGGCGGGCTCGCGGGCGAGCAGGTGGACGCCACGGTGGCCTTCCTGGACGTCGCGGACTTCACCGCCGTCACCCGCAAGCACCCGCCGGAGTCCGCGCTGCGCCGGCTCAACGCCAACTTCGAGGTCATCCTCCCGGAGCTGGAGTCGCGCGGCGGCGTGGTGGACAAGTTCCTGGGAGACGCCGTGATGGCCGTCTTCCAGGGCGAAGGCCACGTGGCGCGCGCGCTGGATGCCTGCCTCGCGGTGAAGCAGCGGCTGCAGGGTCTGGCGTGGAGCGGCGGTGATGCGTCTCCGTATGCCCACGGCGTGTGCATGGGCGTGGACACCGGGCCGGTGCTGTCCGGCAACGTGGGCGCGGCCGGGCGCGGGCGCCTGGACCACACGGTGCTGGGCGACGTGGTGAACACCGCGGCGCGGCTCGCCACCGTGGCCGCGCGCGACCAGGTGCTGGTGAGCGAGACGCTGGCCGCACGGCTCCAGGACGCCTTCGACTGCCGGCTCGCCGGGGACCGCCACCTGCCGGGGCCTGGAGGCCCGTTGCTCGCGGTGCGCGAGGTGGTGGCCCGCCACGGCAGCCAGTCCGCGTCCTCCGCGGACCGCACCTCCGAACAGGTGGCCCCCGCCGTCCTGGAATCGCCCGCATCCCCGCCCCGGCCAGGCGCCTTCACGGCCAAGGGGCCCACCTGAAGCCCGTCTAGCCCATGCGCGTCATCCTCAACCCAGGCCAGGTGGATGAACGGGTGGTGATGCTGCCGGAGGGCACCACCACCATCGGCCGCACCGAGGAGAACGGCATCCGCGTGCCGCACCCCAGCCTGTCGCGGCGCCACGCTCGGCTGGAGCGCGCGGGCGGGCGCGTGGTGCTGGTGGACCTGGACAGCAAGAACGGCAGCTTCGTGGGGCCGCACCGCGTGTCGCGCCAGGAGCTGGGCCACGGCCAGTCCTTCCGCTGCGGCGAGGTGTGGTTCCGGCTGGTGTCGCTGGACACGCCGCTGCCGGACGGCTGGGGCCCGCTGCGCACGCAGCCGTTGGAGACGCGCTTCTCCGGCGGGCCCACCATGGAGGCGCTGCTCGACACGCGCTCGCCGGACCGCACCCGCGACAAGCTCCAGGTGCTCCTCAAGGTGGGGCAGATTCTGTCCTCCCCGGGTCCGGTGGACGGGCTCCTGGAGCGCGTGCTCCAGCTCGTCTTTCAAATCTGGGCGGTGGACCGGGCGGCGGTGCTGCTGGTGGACCGCGACACGGGGACGCTGGAGCCGCGTGTGTCCCGTGGCGCGCGGGGTGGGGCGCTGCCGGAGCGCTTCTACAGCCAGCACATCGTGGACTACGTGCACTCGCGCGGCGTGGCGGCCCTCTTCACCGACGCGCAGGACGACGCGCGGCTCGTGGGCGCGGACTCCGTCTTCCGCCAGTCCATCCGCGCCTCGCTGTGCGTGCCCCTGCGCACGCGGGACACGGTGCTGGGCGTGCTGTACCTGGACAGCCTCAAGCAGGGAGGCCTCTTCACCGACGAGGACCTGGAGTTCCTCACCGCCTTCGCCAACCAGGCCGCCATCTCGTTGGACCACGCGCACCTGGCGCGGCGCCTGGAGGAGGAGGCGGTGCTGCGAAACGCCTACCAGCGCTTCTTCCCGCCGGACGTCGTACGCCAGCTGAAGGCACTGAGGGGCGTGCCGCTGGAGGTGCGCGAGGCGAACGTCACCATCCTCTTCTCCGACATCACCGGCTTCACCGCCATGTCCTCGCGCCTCAAGCCCCGGCAGGTGGTGGACATGCTCAACGCGTACTTCCCGGTGATGGCGGACGTCGTCTTCCGCCACGAGGGCACGCTGGAGAAGTACATCGGCGACGCGCTGATGGCCGTGTGGGGCGCTCCCTTCGCCCGGCCGGACGACGCGGACCGGGCCGTGCGCGCGGCCGTGGAGATGCAGCAGGCCCTGGCGGACCTCAACACCCGCTGGCGGGCGGAGGGCGTGCCGGAGATTCAAGTCCACATCGGGCTCAACTCCGGCCCGGTGGCCGCGGGCAACATCGGCTCGGAGCGCTACCTCCAGTACGCCACCGTGGGGGACGCCACCAACGTCGCGGCCCGCGTGTGCGGCGTCGCGCGCCCGGGCGAGGTGCTGATCACGGACGCCACGCGGGCGCTCCTGGACGCGGACGCCTTCGCGCTGGAGCCGCTGGCCCCGGTGATGGTGAAGGGCCGCGACGAGCCCCTGTCCCTCTTCCTCGTGCGCGGCTGACGGCTACTCCGCGTCCTGCCCCAGCCGCTCCGGCTGGAGGAGGATGATCTGCCCGCCCTCGAAGCTGAGCATCCCCTCGCGCACGTAGTAGCGCAGCCACTTGTTGACGCTCTCGCGGGTGACGCCGCACAGGTTGGCCAGCTCCGACTGCGTGAGCTTCGGGGTGATGACCAGCCCGTCGGGGGCCTGCTTCCCCTGCGTCTTCGCCAGCTCCAGCAGCACCCGCACCAGCCGGCTTCGCGCATCCAGGAACGCCGAGTCGTACACGAGCTGCGTCGTGCGCCGCACCAGCCGGCTCATGTTCGCCAGCAGCGCCAGGCTCACCTGCGGCCGAGTCTCCAGGTAGCGCCGGAAGTCATCGCGCTGGAGCGTCAGGAGGTGCGCCTCCTCGCGCGCCATCGCGTCCGTGGAGCGCATCTCGCCGTCCAGCAGCGACAGCTCTCCGAACGCGTCCCCCCGGTCCAGCAGCGCCAGGGTGATTTCGCGCCCCTCGCTGGAGGAGAGCCGGATGGCCACCTGGCCGCGCCGGATGATGAACAGGGCGGTGCCCACGTCCCCCCGGTGGAAGATGACTTCCCCCCTCGCGAAGCGCCGGGGCTGGAGGAGCGACGACATGTTCTCCAGGTCCTCCCGGCCGAGGCTCTCGAACATGGGGATTTCGGCCAGCAGCTGCGCGTAGGACATGGGGGGAGGTCCATTCTGCCCGGAATCCCTGGATGCAGGTAGGGAAGCCTCCCATCCAGGTCCGGCGGACAAGTCCGGCGGGTGTGAACGCCTTCACACCGGGCTTGTGGGCCGCTTCACAGATCGAAACAGGGGGTCCCGGTACTGTTCCTTCATCGCAGCACGGGAAGCAGGGGGGCCCGCGCAGCAGCAACACGGTGAGTCACGGAGTCGGGGGACTTCTTAGCTCACCGCGGCATGCGCGGGAAATGGGGGGGACCGCAGGGGCTGGCACATAGAAGGGGGAAGCGTCGAGTTTCTGAGGGGGAATTCGACGCGAATACGAGTGCCGGCTCCCGCTGGAGCCTGAAAGCAATGGAACCCGGGCCTGAAGGCCTGTCGCTCCGGGGGGAGTGACGGCCTTCAAGTCCGGGTTGTTTTATTTGGCCAGGGCCACCGCGGGCGTGAGCGTCAGCGTGGCCTCGCGGTGCTGCTCCACGGCCTGGCGCGTGTGGAGCATGGGGTGGAACTCCACCTTGCGGTTGAGCTCCATCAAGTCGTCGCGGTGCTTGTGGAACAGGTGTTCCGACTGCCCCGGCGAGTGGATGGACACGGAGCGGGACAGGTCCGCCAGGTCGACAATCATCCGCAGCGCGGTGCCATGGACCACCTTGAACGGGTGGCTCCAGAGGAACGAGGCGCCGTCCACGGAGTAGTTGTCACCCCGGGCCGGCACCGGGCGGCTGTTGAAGACGCGCCGGATGGGGCCGGGGATGGCGGGCCCGCCCAGCATCTGGTGCGCGTAGGTCAACTGGTGCACCTGACCCCAGGCCCAGGCCTCCGGCTTCGGGCCGTACGTCTTCGTGAGCCACGCGGTGGCCACGCCCAGGGCCGCGCGGAGGATGTCGTCGCGCGTCTCCTTCTCCGGCGTCTTCGGGTCATCCCACCAGGCGCTGTCCGGCTGGGACATCAGGCCGATGACGAAGGGCATGTGCAGGCTGCCGTGCCGTTCGTACTGGCCCATCAGGTATTCCTTCACCAGCGACGGCTCCAGCTTGTGCTGGAGCAGCTTGCGCAGCACTTCGATGTACCAGGCCTGGAACACCGTGGCGCCCACGGCCTCCGGCTCGAAGCGCAGGTCCCACGCCTTCAGCGCCTCCACCGACTGCCGCTGGATGTCGTCCGCCGGGAGCGCCGCCGCCAGGAAGTAGGGGCGCAGCGCCTCCGCGGGCAGCGAGTACGTCTGCGACTGGATGTCCCGCATGGACTCCACGGTGTGCTGCGTGCCCGCTTCAATCAGGTCGGTGATGCGCTTGGCGCGGTAGCCCGGGAACCAGTTGTGCGCGATGAGGTGCGGGTAGTCGTCGGACGTAATCTTGTTGTTCGCCGTGGCCGCGTAGCCCGCGGGCGGGTTGAAGGACGCGGGCAGCTCCTCGAAGGGGATGAAGCCCGTCCACTCGGATTCACCCGTCCAGCCCGGCATGGGGATGAGGCCCTGGTGTCCCTGGCGGATGGGAATCTTCCCCGTGGCCTGGAAGCCCACGTTGCCGGCCGTGTCCGCGTACACGAAGTTCTGTCCCGGCCCCTCCCAGAGCTTCATCGCGGCGCGGAAGGACTCCCAGTCCGTGGCCAGGTTGAGCTTCAGCACCGAGTTGATGAGCGGCTGGCATTCGCGGTGCGCCCACTTGAGCGACAGGGGCTCGCTGTCCTTCAGCTCCTCCGCCATGACGACGTTCATCAGCGGGCCGTGCCGGGTGCTCTTCACCTCCAGCACCACGGGCGCGCCGCCCTTGACGGGGATCTCCTCGCGGCGCACCTCCAGGTCGTGCCAGACGTCCTGGTAGAGGTACTTCTTGGGCGCCTTCGGGTCGTCCAGCTTCTCGATGTAGAAGTCCTGGGTGTCCGGCCCCAGGTTGGACATGCCCCAGGCCACCTTCCCGTTGTGGCCGACAATCAGCATGGGCACGCCGGGCAGGGAGAAGCCCACGTGCTGGAAGCGGCCGCCGTGCAGGCCGTTCTCGTACCAGGTGGACGGCATGCTCAGGGGGATGTGCACGTCATTGGCGAGCAGCGGCTGGCCGCTCTTCGTGCGCTGGCCGTGCACCACCCAGTTGTTGCTGCCGGAGACGATGTTGGGGTCGCCCATCACGGCGTCCACGCTGTCCAGGCCGGACATCGCCTTCACGTCCTTCAGGCCCGGCAGGCGCGCCTCCTTCGGGACGATGAGGGGCGTCTCCGGCGCGTTCTGCGGCAGCAGCGCGTTGGCCACCTCTTCACCCACCGCCGCCACCAGCCGCGCGCGGAAGAGCTCCAGGCGGTGGTTGCCGCCCAGCATCATCGCCAGCAGGTTGCCGCGCGCGAGCGAGTCCACGGGCGTCCAGGGCGCGGGCTCCGTGGCCATCACGGTGAACTCGTAGGGCAGCGGCTCCGCGGCGATGCGCGCGTTGAGGCCCGCGCTGTAGGCCTCCAGGATGGCGCGCGCCTCCGGGTCCACCTGCTGCCAGGACTGCTCGGCCATGTGGCGCAGGCCCATGGTGCGCAGGAACTTGTCCGCGGACACGCCCATGGGGCCCAGCAGGGTGGCGAGCCGGCCGTCCACCAGCCGGCGGCCCATCTCCAGCTGCCACAGCCGGTCCTGCCCGTGCACGTAGCCCTGGGCGAAGAACAGGTCGTGCTCGTCATTGGCGAAGATGTGCGGCACGCCCCACGTGTCGCGCAGCACCTCCACCTTGCCGTGCAGGCCGGGCAGGGTGAGCGTGCCTTCCTCGCGCGTCCAGCGGCGGCGGGCGAGCCAGGGGCCCACGCCCGGGGTGGCCACGGCCATGGCGGACGGCAACATGCGCAGCATGCGCAGGACCTGGGCTGTCTCTTATACCCATCTGACGCTGCCGACGACTAGGCGAGTGGAGATCTCGG
>NZ_RAWN01000232.1:0-13256 GCF_003668895.1 Corallococcus sp. AB045 | reverse complement strand
GTCGTCCCCCGGCCCGGTGCGGCCCCCACCCTGGAGGCGCTCACGGCCTTCTGCTCGGGCCGGCTTGCCCGTTACAAGCTGCCCCGGACGCTGCGGCTGCTGGAGGCCCTGCCTCGCACCCCGGCGGGCAAGGTGGACCGGCGGGCGCTCACCCGGCTGCACGGCGAGCCCTGAATTTCCGTTCGTTGCGGCCGTCCCCCTGGGATGTGCCGCCGGACCTGCGTCCGTAATATTTCGTCATGGGCCCGTAGCCCCCTGGAAATGTAGGGGTGAGAGGTTGCAGGTCGCGGCCCGGAGGCGGACCGCATCCCTCGCGGAGACCCGACCCATGGAGACGACCCCACGCCCCACGCCCTCCGAGGAGGCCACCATCCAGGTGCTCCTCGTCGAGGACGATGAACGTCTGGCGCGGCTCACCGCCCGGTACCTCCAGGAGCACGGCATCATCGTCACCGTCTCCGCCTCCGGCACCGACGCGCTCCTCCAGACGTCCCGCCACACCTACGACGTCATCCTCCTGGACCTCATGCTCCCCGGCCGCGACGGCCTGGAGGTCTGCCGCGAGCTGCGCACCCGCACGGACGTCCCCATCATCATGCTCACCGCGCGCGGCGAGGAGGCCGACCGTGTCCTCGGCCTCGAGTCCGGCGCGGACGACTACCTGCCCAAGCCCTACTCGTCGCGCGAGCTGCTCGCCCGCATCCGCGCCCAGGTGCGCCGCGCTCGCGGCAAGGTGGGCCCCACCAGCCACCCCGTGCACGCGGGCCGCCTGGTGCTGGACCCGCGCAGCCTGAGCGCGTCCCTGGACGGCAAGCCGCTGTCCCTCACCACCTACGAATTCAGCCTGCTGCGCGTCCTGGCCGAGCGCGCCGGCCGCGTCCTCAGCCGTGAGCAATTGCTCGACCTGGTGAAGGGCAGCGCGGACGAGGTGTTCGACCGCTCGGTGGACGTGCACATCTTCCGCCTGCGTCAGAAGCTGGAGGTGGACCCCCGTAACCCGCGCCTGCTCAAGACGGTCCGCGGTGCCGGCTACATGCTGGCCACCGAGCCCGAGGCGGAGTCGTGAAGTTCTTCCGTCTGCCCATGGGCCTGCTCCCCCGCATCTACCTGGTGGGGGTCATCCAGATTCTCCTCGTGGGCGTGTCGCTCATGCTCGCGCGCGACCTCCTGCGCAACGAGTCCTGGCGCAACCGCTTCGACGACGAGCTGTCCTACTTCGTCGACGAGTGGTCCGCCCTGCGCGACAACCCCGCGGAGCTCCAGGCGTCGCTCGAACGCGCCCAGCAGCGCATGGGCATGCGCGTCACCCTGCGCGCCGCGGACGGGACGCTGCTCGGCAACACGCGGCCGGACCCGGTGCCCGCGCTCAGGCCCGAGGAACTCTCCGCCATCAGCTCGCGCGTCACCCGCAGCGGCCCGCGTGGACCGTTCCCCGGGGCTGGCAGCGGCCCGGGCCGCATGCTGGTGGTGAGCCCCTACCCGGGCCCCATCCAGGTCTATGCCGCCGTGTCCCTGCCCCCGCCGCCGCCACCGCCGGACGGCGACCGGCAGACGGCCATCATCGTGGGGCTCGTGCTGGCGTGTACCGCCATCACCTCCGTTGTCTTCGCACGCACGCTCGCGGGCCCGCTGGAGAAGCTGGCGTCCGCGGCGCGCGCGTTCGGCGCAGGGCGGCTGGACGTGCGCGCGGGCCTGCGCCGCAAGGACGAGCTGGGCCTGGTGTCCGAGGCCTTCGACGAGATGGCCGGCCGCATCACCCAGTTGCTGCGCTCGCAGAAGGAGCTGCTCGCCAACGTGTCGCACGAACTGCGCACGCCCCTGTCCCGCATCCGCGTGGCGCTGGACCTGGCCGCGGAGGGCGACGCGCAGACGGCGCGCGAGCTGTTGCCCGACATCACCGAGGACCTGTCGGAGCTGGAGCGCCTGGTGTCGGACGTGCTCACCACGTCCCGCCTGGAGCTGGTGACGGAGGGCGCGAGCGGCGTGCCCCCCTTGCGCCTGGAGCGCGTGGACGCGAACGCGCTCCTGGACAAGGCCGTCGCCCGCTTCCACACCGCCCGGCCGAAGCACCGGCTGGAGGTCCAGGTGGACGGCACGCTGCCCACGCTGGAGGCGGACCCCGTGCTGCTGCGGCGCGTGTTGGACAACCTGCTCGACAACGCGGGGAAATACTCGGAGCCCGGCACCACCGTGAAGCTGCACGCCCGGGCGGCGGGCGACAGCCTCCAGGTGGACATCCAGGACCAGGGCATCGGCATCGAAGCGCAGGACCTGGAGCGCGTGGGCACGCCCTTCTTCCGCACCGACCGCAGCCGCGCCCGCACCACCGGCGGCGTGGGCCTGGGGCTGGCGCTGGTGCGCCGCATCCTGGATGCGCACCACGGCCGCCTCACGCTGGAGAGCCAGCCAGGCCAGGGCACCACCGCGCGTGTCGTGCTCCCCGGAGTGGGAGCGGCGGACACACCGGACGGCCGCCTCGCCGCGGGTCATCTTTCGTAATAGAGACGAGATTCGCCGAAACATTTCAAAACGTAGATAAGGGGCATGAAGGCCTTGAGCGAGATGCCGCGGGAAGCGCCGGCCCTGGCGCCGGTGGAGCTGGATGAGGACGAGGGTCGCAAGCGTGGCATCCCGCGCTGGGCCTGGGTCCTGGCCATCCTGGTGGTGGCGGGCGCGGGGGTGTTCTGGCGCATGCGCGCTGGAAACCAGGCGGACGCCGTCACCTACGAGACGACCTCCGCCGAGGCCCGGAAGCTCACGGCCAAGGTGACGGCCACCGGCACCGTGGCGGCGCTGGTGACGGTGCAGGTCGGCAGTCAGGTCTCCGGTCGCATCCAGGAGCTGATGGTCGACTACAACTCCCAGGTGAAGAAGGGGCAGGTCATCGCCCGCATCGACCCGCAGCTGGTGCAGGCCGCGCTGGACCGGGCGAAGGCGAACATGATGGCCTCGCGCGCGAACCTCCAGAAGGCGCGCGTCAACGCGGACGTGGCGAAGAAGCAGGCCGTGCGCTCGCGCGAGCTGCGCGCCCAGCAGTTCATCTCCCAGTCCGAGCTGGAGACGGCGGAGTCCGCCGCCGCCAACGGGCAGGCGGAGGTGACGGCCGCGGAGGGCTCGGTGGCCCAGGCGCAGGCCGCGCTCAACGAGGCGGAGGTGAACCTCAAGTACACGACCATCGTGTCGCCCACGGACGGCATCGTCATCTCGCGCAGCGTGGACGTGGGGCAGACGGTGGCCGCGTCCCTCCAGGCGCCCGTGCTCTTCACCATCGCGGAGGACCTGCGCAAGATGCAGGTCAACACCAGCATCGCGGAAGCGGACGTGGGCAAGCTGCAGCCCGGCCAGAAGGCCACCTTCACCGTGGACGCCTTCCCGGGGGAGACCTTCAACGGCGTCATCCGGCAGATCCGCAACGAGGCCATCACCGTGCAGAACGTGGTGACCTACCTGGCCGTCATCGACGTGCCGAACCCGGACCTGAAGCTCAAGCCGGGCATGACCGCCAACGTGACCATCGTCACGCAGCAGAAGGACCAGGCCCTGTCCGTGCCCAATACGGCATTGCGCTACCGCCCGGTGCCTTCTCCGGACGCGGCCGCGCAGGCCCCGGCACAGCAGGCCCCGGCCGGCATGCGCACCGTCTACGTGCTGCGCCGCCAGCCGGAGCAGAAGCCGCAGCCTGTCGCCGTGCACGTGCGCACCGGCATGACGGACGGCACGTTCACGGAGGTCGTGGAAGGTGAATTGAAGTCCGGTGATCGCGTCATCACCGCCGCGAACTCGCCGGCGGGCTCCACGCCTTCCGCGGCTCCGTCGGGCGCGAGCCCCCTCGGTGGCGGCGGCCGGGGCATGGGCGGCGGGCGCCGGGGCGGATTCTAGGCGCGCGCGGCCGTTCCAATCACAGTCATCTCCACAGGCATCGCGGGCAGGGGAAGGGACAGAGGCAGACCGATGGACGCGGACACGAAGCGGGCACCCCCCGTCATCCAGCTCAACAAAGTGGCGAAGGTGTACAAGTCCGGCGACGTGGAGGTGCGGGCCCTGCGCGGCGTGGACTTCACGGTGGAGTCCGGGGAGTTCGTCTCCATCATGGGCTCCTCCGGTTCGGGCAAGTCCACGCTGATGAACATCCTGGGCTGCCTGGACCGGCCCACCTCCGGTGAGTACCTGCTCAACGGCCGCGAGGTGGCCCGCCTGGACCGCGACGGCCTGGCCCGCGTGCGCAACCGCACCCTGGGCTTCGTCTTCCAGAGCTTCAACCTGCTGGCGCGCACCACCGCGCTGGAGAACGTGGAGCTGCCCATGCTCTACGCGGGCGTGCCCGCCAAGGAGCGCCGCGTGCGCGCCAAGGAGGCGCTGGAGCGCGTGGGGCTGGGGGCCCGGCTGGACCACCACCCGAAGCAGCTCTCCGGTGGTCAGCAGCAGCGCGTGGCCATCGCGCGGGCGCTGGTGGGGCGGCCTCGCGTCATCCTCGCGGACGAGCCCACGGGCAACCTGGACTCGCGCACCACGGTGGAGGTGATGGCGCTGTTCCAGCAGTTGCAGAAGGAAGGCATGACGCTGGTGCTGGTGACGCACGAGCCGGACGTGGCCGAGTACACCCAGCGCATCGTGGTGGTGAAGGACGGGCGCATCGTGAACGACAGACGCCAGACGCCGAACCCGGCGGTGGTGCCCGCCGAGGAGGTGGGGACATGAACATCCTGGAAACGCTCGTCCTGGCGCTGCGTGCGCTGTTGCGCTCGAAGACGCGCTCGGTGCTCACCGCGCTGGGCATCATCATCGGCGTGGGCGCGGTCATCGCCATGGTCGCCATTGGCGACGGCGCGAAGGCCAGCGTGCAGAAGGTCTTCGACTCCATGGGCACCAACCTGCTCATCATCCTGCCGGGCTCGTCCAAGTCCGGTGGCGCGCGCGGCGGCTTCGGCAGCCAGCCCACCATCACCTGGGACGACCTGGAGGCCGTGCGCACGCAGTTGTCCACCGTGCGCGGCGCGGCGCCGGAGATGCGCTCCAACGCGCAGGTGTTCAGCGAGGACCAGAACTGGAACACCAGCATCATCGGCACCACGACGGACTACTTCGCCGTGCGCAGTTGGACCATCGCGAAGGGCGCGCACTTCACGGACGCGGACAACGAGGCGGGCGCGAAGGTGGCGGTGCTGGGCCAGACGGTGGTGGACAACCTCTACGGCAAGGGCTTCAACCCCGTGGGGCAGGTCATCCGCATCAACAAGACGCCCTTCACCGTGATGGGCGTGACGGCGCCCAAGGGACAGTCGCCCGTGGGCCAGGACTTCGACAACACGGTGTTCGTGCCGGCCGTCACGTTCAAACGGCAGGTGCAGGCGCAGAGCCTGGGTGCGTACATCACCGGCGCGGTGTTCGTGCAGGCGGCCAGCGCGGACCTCACGGCCAAGGCCCAGACGGACGTGACGAACCTGCTGCGCGAGCGTCACCGCCTGGGCGAGGACGACGCCAACGACTTCGATGTGCGCAACCTGGCGGAGGTGGCCAGCGGCCAGCAGCAGAGCACGGAGACGTTGAGCCTGTTGCTCGCGGCCATCGCGGCGGTGTCGCTGGTGGTGGGCGGCATCGGCATCATGAACATCATGCTGGTGAGCGTCACCGAGCGGACGCGCGAGATTGGCGTGCGCGTGGCGGTGGGCGCCCGGCCGCGCGACATCCTGGCGCAGTTCCTCATCGAGGCGCTGACGCTGGCGGTGCTGGGCGGCATCATCGGCGCGGCCGTGGGGCTGGGCGTGGCGAAGCTGCTCGCCGCGCAGTTCGGCTGGCCCATGCTGGTCCGTCCTGACGTCGCGCTGCTGGCCATCGTGTTCAGCGGCCTGGTTGGGGTCGTCTTCGGGCTGTATCCGGCGCGCAAGGCGAGCCTGTTGGATCCCATCGATGCACTGAGGTACGAGTGATGCGCGCGCTTCCGTTGACGCTTTCGTTGTGCGTCCTGCCCGTGGTCGCGGGGGCCCAGCCGGCCCAGCCCGCCACCCCGCAGGCCCAGGCTCCGGCGACGGCCCCGGCCACCCAGGCCCCGGCCACGACGCCCCAGGCCCCGGCGAAGCCCGTGACGCCTCCGGCCGTGCAGCAGTCCCTGACGATGTCCGCCGCCGAGGGGCGCGTCATCACCCTGGCGGACGCGGAGGCCGCGGCGCGCCAGTACCAGCCGTCGCTGCGCTCGGCGCAGGCGAGCACCGACGCGGCGTACGCCCGGGTGGATCAGTCCTTCTCCAGCTTCCTGCCGCAGGTGAGCGCCAACGCTGGCTACACGCTGGGCACCAGCAACCGGGCCGTCATCCAGAACGTGCCGGGCAGCGACACCGGCGTGGTGTCCAACTCCACGCGGCGCTTCAGCGGCAGCATCGCCGCCAACCAGCTCATCTACGACTTCGGCAAGACGTCAGGCCGCTACAACGCGTCGAAGGAGTCGGCGGGCGCGCAGGAGAACTCGCAGCAGCAGGTGCTCCAGGACGCGCTGCGCAACGTGCGCTCGGCGTACTTCAACGTCCTCACGCAGAAGGCCCTCCTGGGCGTGGCGCGCGAGACGCTCCAGAGCGAGGAGGCCCGGCTCAACCAGGTGAACGCGTCCGTGCAGGTGGGCTCGCGGCCGGAGATCGACCTGCTCCAGCAGCGCACCGCGAAGGCCAACGCGCAGGTGGCGCTCATCCGCGCGCAGAACGCCTATGCCACCGCGAAGGCGCAGCTCAACCAGACCATGGGCGTGGAGACGGCCACCGACTACACCGTGCAGGACGTGACGGTGGCGGCCATCGCGGGCGAGGACGAGGTGCTGGACGCGCTGGTGAAGCGCGCGCTGGAGGCCCGCCCCGACGTCGCCGCGCGCGAGCGGCAGATTTCCGCGCAGGAGTCTCAGGTGAAGGTGACCAAGGCGGGCCACCTGCCCAGCCTGAGCGCCTCGGGCAACCTGTCCGACGTGGGGGCGAACCCGTTCAACGACGCCACGCTGAGCGCGCAGGGCGGCATCCAGCTGAGCTGGGCGCTGTTCCAGGGCGGGCTCGTCAACGCGCAGACGCGCGAGGCCAACGCCAACCTGCGCGACCTCCAGGCGCAGAAGGACGCGCTCCGGCAGCAGGTGCGGCTCCAGGTGGAGCAGGCCCGGCTCAACGTGGCGGCCACGCGCGAGGCGCTCACCGCCGCGGACGAGGCCCAGGTGAACGCGCGCGAGCGGCTGCGGCTGGCCGAAGGGCGCTACCGCGCGGGCGTGGGCAACATCATCGAGGTGAGCGACGCGCAGGTGGCCTTCACCAACGCCGCCGCCCAGCAGGTGCAGGCGACGTACGACCTGGCCACCTCCCGCGCGGAGCTGGCGCGCGCGCTGGGTACGGTGGAGTTGACCACCCTGGCCTCGGGGTAGTGACAGCGGTGTATCTGGACGGCACTGAAACATGAGCCAACCCTGAAGGGTGGCAGTGGCGGCAGGACGCCCGAACACCGTAGGAAACGGCGGGTCCAACGTCGTGGGTCACCTCCGGACAAGCCTGGAAACACGCGGCGATGCACCTGCCGGAGGCTGTTTCCAGAGGGCGCTCCGTCTCAAAAGAGCCATGGGTGTCGGGGTTGCCCGGACTCCGAAAGTCCACCTCCCGCGCAGCGACCCTATGGGTGAACAATGGGAGGCTGACCCGGCAAGTTCTGTCTGTCTGCCTCTATACGTCCTATGCCGTCGGCCAAACGTTTCGGGTCGGCAAGCGAAGGCATGGACAAGAAACTCGCAACCACCATCGGCGCATCGGCACGGGTCGCCCGGGGCCGCATGGAGCTTACGCAGGCCGACGTCGCCGAGCGAATCGACGTGGCCACGGAAGTGTACGGCCGCCTCGAACGCGGCGGTATGCTCCCCAGCGTCCAGACCCTGCTGAAGCTGTGTCACGAGCTGCACGTCTCCGCGGACGAGCTGCTGGGACTCGCGGCGCAGGGCGCTCCGCCGTCGCGCGCCAGCGAGGCCCCGCCGCCCACGCCGGAGCGTCCGGAAGTGCGCCGGCTCTTGCGCAGCGTGCGTCAGCTGGATCCCGCCCAGGTGAAGCTGCTGGGCCTGGTGGCCAACGCGCTGACGCGGCGGTAGCCACCCCCACTCCCACTTTCAGAGGTTCGACAGGACGCGATCCAGGTCCGCGGGCCGCACCGGCTTGGTGAGGTGCACGTCGAACCCGGCCTTCAGGGCCTGCTGGTAGGCCTCCGGGTCGCCGTAGCCGCTGAGCGCCACCAGCCGCAGGTTCTGCCCCACGCGCGCGCGCAGCGCCCGGGCCACCTGGTAGCCGTCCAGCCCCGGCAAACCAATGTCCACCAGCGCCAGGTCCGGCGCGTGCTCCAGGGCCAACGCCACGCCCTGCAAGCCGTCCTGGGCCACCGCCACCTGGTGACCCCACAGCTCCAGCAGGTCGCGCATGGACTGGCGCGCGTCCGAGTTGTCCTCCACCAGGAGGATGCGCCGCGCGCGCCGCGCGTCCAGGAGGTTCGCCCCGGCCGCCAGGGGGGCGTGGTCCGCGGGCAGCAGGGGCAGCCGCACCACGAACTCGCTGCCCTGGCCCGGGCCTCCGCTGGCCGCCTCCACGGTGCCGCCGTGCATCCGCACCAGCGTGCGCACCAGGGTGAGGCCAATGCCCAGGCCCCCGCGTGAGCGCTCCAGGGACGTGTCCGCCTGGGCGAACAGCTCGAACATTGCGGGCAGCTTCTCCGGCGAGATGCCGATGCCGGTGTCCTTCACCCGCAGCACCGCCTGCGCGCTGTCGTCCATGCCCTCCTGGAACAGCTCCACGGTGACGCTGCCCTCGTCCGTGTACTTGGCCGCGTTGTCCACCAGGTTGGTGAAGACCTGCTCCAGGCGCGTGGCGTCGCCCTCCAGCCACAGCGGCGCGCGGGGCAGGTGGACCTCCAGCTTCAGGCCTCGGGACTCCACGCGGGGGCGCAGGATGGAGAGCACCTGCTGGAAGGTCGCCGTGAGGCTCACCGGCTCCTTGCGCAGCTCCACCTTGCCCCGGGTGATGCGGCTGACGTCCAGCAGGTCGTCCACCAGCCGCGCCAGGTGGTGCGTCTGGCGCTGGATGATGCCGTGCATCCGCGCTTCCTTGGTGTCCGAGGGCGCCTTGCGCTCCAGGATGCCAATGGACGTCATGATGGCGGCGAGCGGATTGCGCAGCTCGTGGGCCAGCATGGCCAGGAACTCGTCCTTGCGCCGGTCCATCTCGATGAGCTGATCCGTGCGCAGCCGGGCCTGCTGCTCCGCGTGGCGCAGGCGCAACAGCGAGCGCACCGTGGCGATGAGCTCCGACGGCTCATAGGGCTGGGTGAGGTACGCGTCCGCGCCGCCCTCCAGGCCCTGCACCTTCTTGTCCGGTGTGACGAACGTCGCGGACGTGTGCATCACCGCGATGGAGGCCGTGGCCGCGTTGGACCTCAGCCGCGCGCAGACCTCATAGCCGCTGATGTCCGGCAGCTTCACGTCCAGCACGATGACGTCCGGACGGTGCTCCTCCGCCATGAGGAGCGCCGCCATGCCGGTGGCCGCCTCCAGCACGTGGTAGCCGGACATCTCCAGGATGCGGTTGACCAGGTACCGGTTGGCCTCGTCGTCGTTGACGTTGAGGACCGTTGCCAGACGCGACTCCTCAGCCACGGGAGCTCCCATCACGCAGTTCCCGGTTCCCCAGCCCCGCCTTGGACAGCGCGTCGCGGATGCGGGTGATGGCCACCTCCCGGCTGAGCGTGTGCTTGGCCAGGATGGCGGACGTCTCGCGCGCCAGCCGCTGGCGCTCCGGCTCCTGCAGCTGGTGGGAGGTGTGCAGGATGATGGGGATGTCGCGCGTGCGCGGATCCGCCTTCAGCTCGTCCAGCACGTCGAAGGCGGTGATGTCCGGCAGCACGAAGTCCAGGAAGATGAGGTGGGGGGCGTGCTCGCGCGCGATGCGGACGCCCTCGCGGCCATTGGCCGCCTCCAGCAGCTGGAAGGACGTGTCCTTGAGCAGCTGCTTGAGCAGGTAGCGGTGCACGTCGTCGTCGTCGATGATGAGCACCCGCTCCACCGGCCCGGTGCGCGCCATCGCCGTCAGCTTCTTCTGCAGGCGCACCTCGTCCACGGGCTTGAGCCAGAACTCGTCCGCGCCCAGGGCGCGCGCCTTCTGCTCGCGGTCCGTCACGGTGACGACGAGGACGGGGATGTCGCGCGTCTGCTCCCCGTTCTTCATCTCCGCGAGGAAGCTCCAGCTCGTCTCGCCCTCCAGCATCACGTCCAGCACCATGGCCGCGGGGCGCACGCGCTGCATCACCTTGCGCGCTTCCTCCACGCTGCGCACGGGCAGCACCTGGAAGCCGGAGCGCGCCAGGTACTTCTCGTAGAGGAAGAGCGTCTGGCGGTCGTCCTCCAGCACCAGCACCGGGGCGCGCGAGGGGTCCAGCGTCGCGCTGCGCTGGGTGAGCCCCGTCATCTCCGACACCTCCGGGTGGACGCGCGGCAGGGTGATGACGAAGCTGGCGCCTTCCCCCAGCCGGCTCTGCACGGTGAGCGTGCCACCCAACAGCTCCGTCAGCTTGCGCGCCAGGGGCAGGCCCAGGCCGGTGCCCTTCACGCGCCGCTGCAGGTGGCTGTCCACCTGGATGAACTCCTCGAAGACGCGCTCGTGGTTCTCCGGCGCGATGCCGATGCCCGTGTCCTTCACGGTGAACACCACCGTGTCGCGCGGGCCCCGGGCCGCGGACACCGTGACGGAGCCGGACTCGGTGAACTTGAGCGCGTTGGAGATGAGGTTGCGCATCACCTGGCTGAGCTTGGCCTCGTCCGTCTCCAGCTCCAGGGGCTCCGCCGGCTCCTCGAAGTCGAGCGCCACCGTCGAGTCCGGCGCCACCAGGGGACGCGTCATGCCGCGCATCGCGCTGATGAGGTCGGACGCGACGAAGCGGGTGTGACGCAGCGTCGTCTTGCCGGACTCCACCTTGGACAGGTCCAGGAGGTCGTTGACCAGCTCGAAGAGCGCCTCCGCCGAGCCGCGGATGAACTGGACCTGCTTCTCCTGCTCCGGCGCGAGGTTGCCGTTGAGCGGGTTGAGCAGCACCTTGGACAGCCCGAGGATGGAGTGCAGCGGCGTGCGGAACTCGTGGCTCACGTTGGCCACCACGCGGCTCTTGATTTCGGACGCGCGCTGGAGGCTCTCCGCCTTCTCGTCCAGGGCGGCGTGCAGGGTGCGCACGCCCTTGTTGGACTCCTCCAGCTCGCGGTTGAGGCGGGCCAGCTCCTCCGCGCGGCGCTTGAGCTCGTGCTGCTGGCGCTCCGTCTCGCGGTGGAGCGCGGACAATTCGCCCAGCGTGGTGCTCACCTGGGTGAGCGCGGCGCCGTAGTCCTCCGGCACCAGGCTGCCCACCAGCGCGATGCCGCCCTCGTGCGGCCGGGCGCGGAAGGCGAACGTCGCGGGCTTGTGCTGGCTCTGGAGGATGAGCTCCCAGCTGTCCACGGCCTCCTCGCGCGCCTGCACGAGCAGCTTCTCCACCTTGGTCTCGCTGCCGTGGCTGGCCAGGCTCTTCAGCGTCTGGCCTGGCTTGACGTCCAGGAGGCGCGCGGCGCGCTCGTCGCGCCAGACGACGGTGCCTTCCGCATCGCAGGCCAACGCCAGCTCGCGGCTGAGGGATTCGAAGATCCCGGAGGCGCGGTCGTCTTCCTTCATCATGAGTGGGTCTCCTCCCACGAATCGGGCATCCGTGCGAGCAACGTCAGAGCTTCAGGGGGGCCGTCCTCCAGGGCCGCCCTCAAGGCGTCCAGGAGGTGGGGAAGGGTCAGGGGGGACAGTCCCCGTTGGGGCCAGAAGCCCGCGTACCACTGGAGATGGGCGTTCCACAGGTCGTCGCGACCCAGGGCGAGCGCATCCGAGAGATAGGACAGTTGGAGCCGCACCTCTTGTTCCAGGCGGGGGCGGCTTCCGGCGGGAAGCGGGCCCTCCGTCCGCCGGACGACCGCGCTGATGATGGCGGCGGCGTCGGACTCCACGGCGTGGGCGGGCCCTTCTTTGTACCGCAGGGCCTGGCGGGCGGACTGGACGTAGGAGTAGGGCAGGGAGTCCGGGCCGAAGCCCTCCGCCTGGAGCGCGCGGGCGAGCCCTTCGAAGTGCTGATCCAGGTGCACCGAGCACATGCCGCGCGTGACGAGCAGGGTGCGCAGCCAGCGCGCGTAGTCCTCGAGGATGGCGGGGCGCGCCGCGTCCAGCGCTTGCACGAGGTAGCGCACGTGGAAGACGGCGTCCTCGTCACCGAAGCGGCGGGCGCGCTGGATGCCGTAGCGCGCGGCCCAGAACGGATCCTCGTACAAAGCTCGAACAGAGGCGGAAGCGAGCGGCGTGGTCCGCGCTTCCACCTGGAGGCTCACGTGCGGCATGGCGTCAGACCCCGAGGGTGCGGCAGGCGGAGGCGACCAGCTCGCGGACGCTCTTGCCGAAGAAGGACACCGCCAGCTCCTCTTCGAGAACGGGCCCCCAGTCGAAGGCGAGCCCGCCCACGGCGATGGGCAGGGACGGAGACACTTCGCGCACCTTGCGCACGGCCTCGCGGACCTGGGGCATGTGGAAGGGCATGGAGACGGAGAGGGCCAGCAGGTCGGGCGGGGACTCGCGCACCATGCGGGCCAGGTGATCCGCGGGCACGTTGGCGCCGAGGAAGCGCACGTCGAAGCCGGCCATCTCCAGGAAGTCGCTGGCCATGCGCGCGCCCACTTCGTGCAGTTCGCCCTCCACGCACGCCATCAACACGACCTTGTCGTTGGACGGGTCGCGGGGCAGGTGGCGGTACAGGTGGGCGAGGACGTACTGGGAGATGGCGGTGGCCAGGTGTTCCTGGGCCACGGAGATGACGTTCTCCTGCCAGAGCCGGCCGATTTCGTATTGGGCGGCCTGGATGACGTCCAGGTGGAGCTCCTGGAGGGGCACGCCGCACAGCAGGCCCTCGTCCACGAGCAGGCGCAGGGCCTCCTGGCGGTTCCCGGAGAGCTGCGCGGCCAGATACCGCGCCCGCAGCGAGTCGATGGCAGGGGTCGTTTGGAGCACGGGAGCGGGAGGCGGACGGGGCAGGGTAGGGGCGTTCCAGCTTCCGTTAAACCCCGGAGCGTTCTCCCGCTTCCGTAAGTGAACAGTCCCCAGTCCTGCGGATCGAACGGTCGCTTTTCTGCTTGCAGGTCAAGCGGACTCCCGGGTTGAGCGCGCGGAAGCCGGGATTTCCCGGCCCGGGGTGGCCGGGGTGGGGGGAAACGG
>NZ_RAWN01000231.1:0-13846 GCF_003668895.1 Corallococcus sp. AB045 | reverse complement strand
AAGCCCCCCCATGAACACCCCCGACACCGCCGCCGCTCCGACGTCCAGCACCACTCCATCCCGCCGAGCCCCGGTCTGGATTGCCTTCGCGGGAGCAGGCATGCTGGGCACCGGAGTGCTGCTCTACGCACTGGCCCCCACGGACTCCGTCGCGGAGAGCGAGACGGCCATCAGCGGTCCCACCGTGAAGGGTGAGACGGTGCACCTTCCGGACGACGCGCCGCAGTGGCACTACGTGCAGCTCGCCGTGGCCACCGAGGGCAGCGCCCTCACGCCGCTCCCCTCCCCTGCGCGAGTGCAGTTCGACGAGGCACGCACCGCATCCGTGGGGGCCCCGCTCGCGGGCCGAGTGGAAGAAGTCCGCGTGCGCCCCGGCGACCGCGTGAAGCAGGGTGATGACCTCTTCAGCGTGCGCTCCGGCGCCTACGCGGAGCTCGTGCGCGAACAGCGCGGCGCGGAAGCCGAACTCACGGAGAAGCGCCGCAACGCGGACCGCCTCAAGGAGCTGGTGGCCCTGCGAGCCGTCCCGGAGAAGGAGTTCCTCGCCGCGCAGACGGAGCTGCGACAGGCAGAACTCTCCCTGGAAGCCGCCAAGGCAAAGCAAGGCAGCCTCCGAGTGTCCTCCCGAGGCGAGAACCTCTTCTGGGTGACGGCGCCGCGCTCCGGCACGGTGGTGGACCTGGACCTGGTGGCCAGCCAGGAGGTGACGCCGGACCGAGACAAGCCGCTCGTACGCCTCTCCGACCTGGATCAAGTCATGGTCGTCGCGGACCTCCAGGAGGCGGACGCGCTGGACATGTCCCCCGGCCAGGACGTCACGGTCACCACGCGAGACGGCATCGTCCGCGCAGGCAAGGTGGACCGCGTCTCCGAAGTGGTGGATCCGCTGCGTCGCACCGTGGAGGTGCGCGTGCGAGTCCCCAACAACGACCGCCGCTTCCGTCCCAACGCCTTCGTGGAGGTGACGCCTACGGCGCCCGAGGGCGTCAAGCGCGTGCGGGTGCCTGACAGCGCGGTGGTAACGGACGGAGCGCGCTCGGTGGTCTTCGTCGCCCGGGACTCGAACCGCCTGGAGCGGGTCGCCGTGACGCCGGGCCGCCGCCGCGACGGCGAGGTGGAGCTGCGTGGAGGCCTCGCCTCTGGAGACCGGTTCGTCGCCCGGGGCGCGCTGCTCCTGGAGAACCAGATCGAACTGGCGGACTGAAGTCCCCGCGACGGAACGAAAGACGCCCATGTTCGAAAAGATCGTCGACTTCAGTCTGAAGAACCGCGCGGCGGTGGTGTTCCTCACGCTGCTCATCGCCATCTGGGGGTACTTCTGCTTCCGCGACCTCACCGTGGAAGCCTTCCCGGATCCCACCGACACCCAGGTCAACGTCATCACCCTCTACCCGGGCCAGCCGTCCGAAGAGGTGGAGCGCCAGATTGGCCTCCCGCTGGAGCGCGCCCTCAACGGCATCCCGGGCCTGACACGCCTGCGCAACCTCTCCATGTTCGGCCTGTCGTTCGTGACGCTGAGCTTCAACGACAACACCGACGTGCTCTTCGCCCGAGCCCAGGTGCTGGAGCGCCTGCGCGACGCGGAGCTGCCGGAGGGCCTCACGCCCTCCCTGGGCCCGCTGGCGACGCCCATCGGAGAGATCTACCGCTACACGCTGAAGGGCGCGAAGGGCGACCCGATGAAGCTGCGCACCCTCCAGGACTGGGTGGTGCGGCCGGGCCTCTTGCGAGTGGACGGCGTGGCGGACGTCGTCAGCTACGGAGGCCTCCTCAAGGAGATCCACATCCAGCCGGATCCCGCGAGGCTCGCGGCGTTCGGCCTCACGCTGGACGACGTGGAGGACGCGCTGAAGGACGGCTCGGAGAACGCGAGCGGCGGCGTGCTGGAGCGAGGCTCCGAACAGTTCGTCATCCGCAGCGAGGGCCTCTTCCGCTCGCTGGAAGACATCCGCGACGTGCGGGTGGCCACGCACGAAGGCACGCCCGTGTTCCTCAAGGACGTGGCGGACGTGAACGAGGGCTGGTCCCCCCGCCAGGGCGTGGTCAGCCGCGACGGTGACGGCGACGTGGTGCAGGGCATCGTGCTGATGCGCCGCGGAGAGAACCCCTCCGTGGTGCTCTCCCGCGTGCGTGACGCGGTGGCCGCGGTGAACGGCCGCCTCCAGGCGGACGACGCGCAGATTGATCCGTTCTACGACCGCACGGACCTGGTGAACACGACGTTGCGCACGGTGGGCCACAACCTGCTGGAGGGCGCGCTGCTCGTCACGCTGGTCCTCTTCATCTTCCTCTTGGATCTGCGGGCCGCCATCGTCGTGGGCGTCCTGATTCCCCTCTCACTGCTGGCGTCGTTCATCTACCTGAAGATGCGAGGCATGTCGGCGAACCTGCTGTCCATGGGCGCGGTGGACTTCGGCGTCATCGTGGACGGAGGCGTGGTCATCATCGAGAGCATCCTGGCGCGAATGTCCGGCCACCAGTACGAGGGAGAAACCCCGCTCGAACGCATCCAGCGCGCGACGAAGGCGGTGGTGCGCCCCACGGTGTTCTCGCTGCTCATCATCATCGCGGCGTACCTGCCCATCTTCATGTTGCAGCGGGTGGAGGGCCGCATCTTCGCGCCCATGGCGAACACGGTGGTGGCGGCGCTCCTGGGTGCGCTCGTCTTCTCCGTCACGCTCATCCCGGTGCTGGCGTCGTTCGTCTACCGCAAGCCGGTGAAGCACAAGGAATCACCGGTGCTGCGAGCGGCGGACAAGGCCTACGGCCCGGTGCTGACCTGGAGCCTCAAGCATCCGGGCACCGTGGTCGCGGTGTGCACGGCGGGCCTGCTCTTCGCGGGGGCGCTCGTCCCGCGCATGGGCAGCGAGTTCCTCCCGGCGATCAACGAAGGCAGCCTCTACCTGACCTTCACCATGCCCTCGAACATCTCCCTGTCGGAGGGCCGCAAGCTGGTGCCGCGAATCGAAGGCCTGCTGCGCCAGGCGCCGCAGGTGGACGGAGTGCTCAGCCAGCTGGGCCGCCCGGAGGACGGCACCGACGCGAAGCTCACCAACAACCTGGAGTTCTTCGTGAAGCTCAAGCCACCCGCCGAGTGGCCCAAGAGCACACCGAAACTGGACGACGTGCTGGAGGTTCTCCAGCGCTCCGTGTCGGAAGTCCCGGGCATGGAGGTGAGCTTCAGCCAGCCCATCGGCGACAACGTGAATGAGAGCATCAGCGGCCAGCAGGGCCAGCTCGCGGTGAAGCTCTTCGGTGACGACCTCCAGGTGCTCCAGGAGTATTCGCAGAAGGTGAAGCGCACGCTGTCGCGGGTGGACGGCGTCGCGGACCTGGGCATCGTGAAGAGCGGTGAGGTGCCCAGCATCCAGGTGACCCCGGACCGCGTGGCGCTGGCCCGCCACGGCATGTCGCTGGGCGACTTCCAGCACGTCTTCCAGACTGCCGTGGGCGGCCGGCCGCTCAGCGAGTTCTGGGAGGGCGAGCGCCGCTTCGACGTGGTGATGCGCCTGCCCATGTCCAGCCGCGACGACGTGGAGAAGATCTCCCGCCTGCGCGTGCCCGTGGAGGGAGGCGTGCTGGTGCCGCTGAGCGAACTGGCCAAGGTGAAGACAGGCTTCGGCCGGGCATCCATCAACCGCGAGAACGGTAGGCGTTACATCGGCGTGCGCATGAACGTGCGAGGCCGGGACCTGGGCTCCTTCGTGAAGGACGCGCAGTCGCTGGTGGAGAAGGAAGCCGCGCCCCCCGCGGGAATCAGCGTCGAATGGGGCGGCGAGTTCGAGAGCAAGGAGCGCGCGATGGACCGGCTCCTCACCGTGCTGCCGGTGGCGCTGGTGCTCACGCTGCTGCTGCTCTTCAAGGCGTTCAACTCCTTCGGCCGAGCGGTGGTGACGCTGCTCAACGTGCCCTTCGCACTGATGGGAGGTGTGTTCGGCCTCTACTGGGCGGGCATGCCGCTGAGCGTGGCGGCGGCGGTGGGCTTCATCGCGCTCATCGGACAGGCGGCGCTCAACGGCGTGCTGGTGATGAGCGCCATCGCGGAGCGGAGGGAAGCCGGAGAGTCGCTGGACGACGCCATCATCCACGGCAGCCGCGAACGCCTGCGCCCGGTGCTGATGACCGCCGCGCTGGCGGCCCTGGGCCTGGTGCCGGCGTGCCTGAGCAACGGCATCGGTTCGGAGATGCAGAAGCCCCTGGCCATCGTCATCGTGTCCGGAACCATCTCCGCGTGCGCGCTGACGCTGGTGCTCCTGCCGGTGCTCTTCCGCATCTTCGCCCGCTTCACGGAGCAGGTCGTGGACCGGATGCCCGCGCAACTGTTGCGCGTGGTGCCCGGAGCGAAGAGTCTCCGCAAGGCAGGCTGATTGAAGTTCCCGGAGCCCCATGACGACCTGGATGCGTGGAGTCTGCGAAACCAACGGCATCAACCTCCACTACCTCCGGACCGGAGGCGCCAACCCTCCCGTCGTCCTGCTCCATGGATTGATCGGGAGCGGCGCCTGCTGGACTCCCGTGGCGCGCGTGCTCGAAGGTGAATTCGACGTCGTCATGCCCGACGCAAGAGGGCACGGCGATTCGAGCACGCCGCCCCACGGCTACCGGTACGACGACCACGCAAGCGACGTCGTGGGCCTCATCCGAGGCCTGGAGCTCTCGCGTCCGGTGCTGATGGGCCACTCGATGGGCGGAATGACCGCCGCCGTGGTGGCGAGTCGAGGGACGGACCTCCGCGGCCTCATCCTCGTCGACCCGACGTTCTTGAGCCCCGAGCGCCAACGCGAGGTGCACGCCAGCGACGTCGCCGAGCAACACCGCCAGGCGCTCGGCCTGAGCAGGTCCGAGCTCGTGGCACAGGCCATCGTCCGGCAGCCGCACCGCTCGCCCGAGCTCATCGAGCTTCTCGCCGAGGCGAGACTGAAGACCCACCTGGAGGCCTTCGACGTCCTCACGCCGCCCAACCCCGACTATCGCGACGTGGTGAGCGCGATGGACGTCCCCATCCTCCTCGTCATCGGGGACCGCGGCCCCGTCGTCACGTTCGAGATGGCAACGGAGCTGCGAAGCCTCAACCCACGCGTGCGAATCGAAGAGATTCAAGACGCCGGCCACGGCCTCCCGTATGACCAACCCGAGCGCCTGGCGGAGGTGGTCGCGTCGTTCATGCGTGAGCTGGCCTGACGCTACCTTCTCGGCTCATACCGCATGACCATCGCCCCCGCGGCGAGCTCCTGTCGGCCCACGAGCTTCAAGTCGACATACTTCGAGAGCCCCGCGAACAACGTCGGCCCGTGGCCCGCCAGCCGGGGATGCACCACGAACTCGTACTCATCGATCAATCCGAGCTCCGCCAACGCCAGCGGGAGCTTCACGCCTCCCACGTACAGTCCCTTCCCCGGCTGATTCTTGAGCTGTTGAACAGCCTTCCCCAGATCCCCACGCACGAGCTCCGCGTTCCAATCGACCCGGTCCAGGGTGCTGGACACGACGTACTTCTTCGCCGCGTTGATCGTCTGGACGAAGGGGTCCATCAAATCAGGCCCCTCTTTCGCCCCTGCCTGCGGCCGGAACGCTGCCTCCATCATTTCGTAAGTGACCCGGCCAAAGAGGAGGGCATCGGCACGCCCGAGGGTCTCGGCCGTGTGACGATGCAAGTCCTCGTTCGCGGGACTCGCACGATGATCACAGCACCCGTCCAACGTGATGTTGATGGAATACCGGAGAGGTCGCATTCCATGAGCGTACCGCCGGCCCAAGGCCATCGTCACTCACCCGGCGATGAAGTCCTTCAAGTCATCGGGAAGCGGTGACGCAAAGGTGACGGTCTCCCCGGTGCCCGGGTGCGGGAACGAGATGCGCTCCGCATGAAGCGCATGGCGCGGCAACCGCAGCCGGGCCCACGCCTCCGGCTCCAGCGAGTGCTTGCTGAACCGGTCGAAGTAGCCCGGGTCCGGCCCGTACATCTTGTCGCCCACCAGAGGAAAGCCCGCCTCGCGCAGGTGGATGCGGATCTGATGCTGCCGTCCCGTCTCCGGAAAGCAGCGCAGCAGCGCGAACGGCGCACCGTCGTGCACGAAGCGCTGAAGCACCTGGAAGCGCGTACGGCTGGGCTTGCCCACCACCGGGTCGATGCGCACGGCGATGCGGATCAGGTCCGTGCCCTCCGCGATGGGCGCATCCACGACGAAGGTGTCCTCGGAAGGCTGGCCCTCGCACAGCGCCAGGTACTCCTTGTGCACATCGCGCGACAGGAACAGTCCACCCAGCACGCGGCAGGACTCGGTGGTGCGGCCGCACACCACCAGCCCGCTCGTCTCGCGGTCCAGCCGGTGCGCGGGCTCCGCGAAGCGCTCACCGAAGCGCTCGCGCAGGAGCGTCACCAGCGTGCCCTTGTGGTAGCGCGCGGTGGGGTGGATGGGCAGCCCCGCCGGCTTGTCCAACACCAGCAGCCAGTCATCGGAGAAGACGACAGGCAGCTCCGTGGGCGTCACGGGCTCCTGGCTCGCGGGGCGGCGGATGCGGAAGGTGAGCCCCGGGTACACGGGCGTGGAGGGCTTGAGCCGGTACTCGTCGCACAGGACGCCGCGCAGGATGATGCCCCGCACGCGCTCCAGGTCCATGCGGCGGATCTTCTCGCAGAGGTACCGGTCCAACCGCCACCCCGCGTAGTTCGGCTCCACGACGAACGGGATGTCGACGTAGCCGTCGGGCACGGCCGGAGCGCTCTCGGAGTCTTCACGCATGGCGGACCCGACGCTCTACCACGCTTTGAAACACGAAGGCCGCCCGGCCCCCGCGCACGAAGACGCGAGCACCCGGCGGCCTGATTGCTTCACGGACGCGTCAGCTCACCCGAAGGCGCGCTTCGTCTCCACGCCCAGGAAGCGCGCGTACAGGTCCGCGATGCGCTCGCCCGTGCGGCCGTCCCACAGCTCCGGCACACGGCCCTTCTTGAAGTCGCCGGACAGCACGCGGTTCGCGGCCTCGCGGATGCGCGCGGGGTCGGTGCCCACCACCTCGTTGGAGCCCACCTCCACGGTGATGGGGCGCTCGGTCTGCTCGCGCATGGTGAGGCACGGCACGTTCAGCGCGGTGGTCTCCTCTTGCAGACCGCCGGAGTCCGTCATCACCAGCTTCGCCTGCGACGTGATGGACAGGAACTCCAGGTAGCCCATGGGGTCCACCAGCTTGAGCCCCGGCGTCTGCTCCAGCTTGGAAGCCAGCCCCTGCTCGGAAATCATCTTGCGCGTGCGAGGGTGCACCGGGAACACGACGGGCAGCTGCTTCGCCACGTCCATCAGCACGCCCAAGAGGCCCGCCAGCAGCTTCGGGTTGTCCACGTTGGACGGCCGGTGCAGCGTCGCCACCACGTAGCCCTTGGGCGTCAGGCCCAGGTTCTTCAGCGTGGGCAGCTGGTCGGCCTTCTCCTTGGACGACAGGAGCGAGTCGATCATCACGTTGCCCACCAGGTGGATGTGCTTCGGGTCGATGCCCTCCTTCAAGAGGTTCGCGTCCGCGTCGCGCGACGGCGTGAGCAGCAGGTCGGAGAGCCGGTCCGTGACGACGCGGTTGATCTCCTCCGGCTGGTGCCGCTCGAAGCTGCGCAGGCCCGCCTCCACGTGGGAGAGCGGAATCGCCAGCTTGGACGTGACGAGCGCCGCGGCGATGGTGCTGTTCACGTCGCCCACCACGGAGACCAGGTCCGGCTTCTCCTGGAGGAAGACCTTCTCCATCTCCACCATCATCTTCGCCGTCTGCTCGGCATGACTGCCGGAGCCGATGCCCAGGTGGATTTCAGGCGGAGGTAGGCCCAGGTCCGCGAAGAAGACATCACTCATCTTCGCGTCGTAGTGCTGGCCGGTGTGGATGACGAGCTGCCGCAGGGACGTACGCGCGGAGATGGCCCGGTGAATGGGTGCCACCTTCATGAAATTGGGACGCGCGCCAACGATGTGGATGACCTTCTTCATGTCGCCCCGGAAGCTAGGCATGGCGCCAGTTCTGGCCAGTGGTGGGCGCCAGTCAGCCCCTCCCCAAGCGCGGCGAGACGTCCTGAATCTGATAGATGCCGCCCCATGCCCGCCTCCCGCACCGTGGCCGTCATCCCCGCCCGCCATGCCAGCACCCGCTTCCCTGGCAAGCCGCTCGCCCTCATCGCCGGCCGTCCGATGATCGAACACGTCTGGCGCCGCTGTCAGGAAGCCCGCGCCTTCGACGAGGTGTGGGTGGCCACCGACGACACGCGGATCCGCGACGTCGTGGAGGGCTTCGGCGGCAAGGCGGTGATGACCAGCCCCGCCTGCCCCACCGGCACGGACCGCATCGCGGAGGTGGCCCGCGCCCGTCCGGACGTGGAGGTGTGGGTGAACGTGCAGGGAGATGAGCCGCTCGTGGACCCCGCCGCCCTCAAGGTGCTCGCGGAGCTCTTCCAGGACGAAGCCGTGAACATGGCCACCCTGGTGCGCCCCCTGGAAACGGAGGAGGTGGACAACTCCAACGTGGTGAAGGCCGTGCTCGCCCTCAACGGCGACGCGCTCTACTTCAGCCGCTCCGCGGTGCCGCACGCCCGCGACCCAGGCACACCCGTGCGCCGCTGGGCCCACCTGGGCCTCTATGGCTACCGGCGGGACACGCTGCTCCAGCTCGCCTCCTTCAGCCCCACCCCGCTGGAGGAGACGGAGAAGCTGGAGCAGCTGCGCGCCCTGGAGAACGGCCTGCGCATCCGCTGCGCCAGCGTGTCCTGGCGCACCGTGGCGGTGGACGTGCCGGAGGACGTGGCCCGCGTGGAGGCCGTGATGCGCGAGCGCGGTTGATACACACCCGCGCTCACGCGCTCAGATGACCGGCAGCTCGTCCGGCTCGTCGCCCTTCGGGAACGCCGCGTCGATGCGCTGGAGCTCCTCCTTCGTGAGCTTCAGCGAGGCCGCGCTCGCGTTGTCTCGCACGTGCGCCGCGTTGCTCGCCTTGGGGATGGCGAACACCGACGGCCGGCGCACCAGGAACTGGAGCGCCACCTGGAAGGGCGTCACGCCGTGCGCCTTCGCGATGGACGCCAGCACCTTGCCGCCCGCGCTGGAGGGGGACGGGAACTGCCCGTTGCCGAAGGGGCTGTAGGCCACCACCGCCACGCCCTGCGCCTCGCACCACGGGATGACCGCGTGCTCGATGGCGCGCTCCTCCAGGTGGTACAGCACCTGGTTGCACGCGATGCGCCCCTTGCCCGCGAGCGCCAGCACCTCCTCCAGGTCCTCCACCCCGAAGTTGCTCACACCCCAGGAGCGGATCTTCCCGGCCGCGACGAGTTCCTCGAAGGCCTCCACCGTGCCCTCCAGCGGGTGCGAACCGGGCCAGTGCAGCAGGTAGCAGTCCAGGTGGTCCGTACGGAGCCGCTTCAGGCTGCGCTCGCAGGCGGCCACCGCGCCCCTGCGCGTCGCGTTGGACGGCATCACCTTGGAGACGAGGTACACCTCCTCGCGCCGGCCCTCGATGGCCTTCGCCACCAGCGTCTCCTCCACCCGCCCCTGCCCGTAGAGCTCCGCGGTGTCCAGGTGCGTGAGCCCCAGGTCCAGCCCGGCGCGCAGGGCTCGGACGGCTGCTTCCGCGTCGTCGTCCTCCATCTGCCAGGTGCCCTGTCCAATGACGGGCACCGCCACTCCGGTGTTGCCAAAGACGCGCTTCTCCATTGGCCCCTCCTCGCGTGGAACGTGCCTTGGAATACCACCCAGGCCTCCCGCCTGCATCCCGGCCCTGCGGACACCGTCCGGGCTGCACGTCCCCCGACAGTCCGGTAGGCTCCGCCGGTGCCTCCCTCCGTCACCGCTCCGACACCGCACCTCTCCTCCGGGGTCACCGGGCGCCGCCTGCTGGCGCTCGCCCGCCCCGAACTGGGCACGCTGCTCGTCGCCACCCTCTTCCTGTTCATCAGCAGCGGCGCCAGCCTGGTCTACCCCCAGGGCGTCCGCATCCTCATCGACGAGGCCCTCAACGCGAAGAACCGCGGCCTCATCGACAAGGCCGCGCTCGTCATGCTGGCCGTCTTCCTGGTCCAGGGCGTGGCCACCGCCGTGCGCTTCTACCTCTTCACCAACGCCGGCGAGCGCGTGGTCATGCGCCTGCGCCATGACTTCTTCCGGCGCCTCATGGACCAGGAGGTGGCCTTCTTCGACACGCGCCGCACCGGAGAGCTCACCAGCCGGCTCGCCTCCGACACCACCGTGCTCCAGAACACCGTGAGCGCGAACATCTCCCAGGGGCTGCGCAACGCCGTGCAGGCCCTGGGCGGCATCGTGCTGCTCTTCTACACCTCGCCCTCGCTCACCTTCCTCATGCTCGCCATCGTGCCGCTCGTCGCCGTGGGCGGCATGGTCTACGGCCGGCGCGTGCGCGGGCTGTCGCGCAACGTGCAGGACGCGCTCGCCAAGGCCAGCGAGGTCGCCGAGGAGAGCCTGTCCGGCATGCGCACCGTGCGCTCCTTCGCGGCGGAACCGTCGGAGGTGGCGCGCTACGGCAACGCCGTTCGCAACGCCTACGAGGTCGCCCGCAACCGCGCGCGTCAGTCCGCCGCCTTCATGGGTGGCGCCTCCAGCGCGGGCTACATCGCCGCGGTGGTGGTGTTCTGGTACGGCGGCCGGCTGGTGGTGGACGGCGAGCTCTCCGTGGGTGCCCTCACCTCGTTCCTCATCTACACGATGCTCGTGGCCGTCTCCCTGGGCTCCCTGGCGGACCTCTGGGCGGACTTCATGCGCGCCTCTGGCGCCGCCGAGCGCGTCTTCGAACTGATGGACCGCGCGCCCGCCATCCCCGCCAACGAAGGCGAGCGCCCCGACACCGTCGAGGGCCGCGTGGAGCTGCGCGACGTGCACTTCGCCTACCCCACGCGCCCGGACGTGCCGGTGCTCCAGGGCATCGACCTCACCGTCAACGCCGGCGAGGTCGTCGCCGTGGTGGGCTCCTCCGGCGCCGGCAAGTCCACCCTCGCCGCCCTCCTGTCGCGCTTCTATGATCCGCTCCAGGGCGAGCTGCGCCTGGACGGCCGCCCCCTGAAGTCCCTGGACCCCAGCTGGCTGCGGAGCCACGTGGGCATGGTCGCCCAGGAGCCCCTGCTCTTCTCCTGCTCCATCGCGGACAACATCCGCTACGGCCGCCCGGACGCCACCGACGCGCAAGTTGAAGCCGCCGCGAAGGCCGCGAACGCGCACGACTTCATCCAGCGCTTCCCGGACGGCTACCGCACGGAGGTGGGCGAGCGCGGCGTGCAGCTGTCCGGCGGCCAGAAGCAGCGCGTGGCCATCGCGCGGGCCGTGCTCAAGGACCCGCGCATCCTCATCCTGGACGAAGCCACGTCCGCCCTGGATTCAGAGAGCGAGCACCTGGTGAAGGACGCCCTGGACCGGCTGATGCAGGGCCGCACCACGCTCATCATCGCCCACCGCCTGTCCACCGTGGCCAACGCCCAGCGCGTGCTGGTGATGGAGCACGGCCGCGTGGTGCAGAGCGGCACCCACTCCACCCTCATGACGCAGGACGGCTTGTACCGCCGGCTCGTGGAGCGCCAGGTCGTCGCAGCCTGAACGCTCGTTCCCCGGACGACCCCCGCCCACCTCGCGCTCTTCATGGCGAGAAATCGGGGCGCGCATTATCTCTGCTGCCGCAAGAAAGGAGGTGATGCCTTGAACGACAGCAAGATCAAGGCGTCCACCTCCGTCGCGGTGGCCTGCTAACGCGGGTTGTCCCCGGCGGAAGTGACGCCTGCGGTAACGAGTCGCCCCCGCCTTTGCCGGCGGGGGCGACTTTTTTCGTCCCCCCTCCCTACCGGGAATGTCCTGTCCACCCACCGGTTCGTGGCCGCCGGGGGGAAGTGCCATCCACGACCGTCGGGGTCGCCTGCCGGAGAACTTCCGTGTCCATCACGCCGTGTCCCATCCCGCTGCCCTCCGCCCTCCGTGACGAGGAGACGGTCGATGACCAGCGCAACCTTTTTTGTCCCAACTACGACGCCTGCCTGCACCAGGTCGTGAAGAAAGGCTGGGACGGCTGGAGTTGCCGGGGGTGCGACCTGCGCCACTTCCGCGTCGGCCAGCCCACCGCCCAGCAGTTCGCCGTGGCCCGGCCAGGCGGTTGGGACGCGCAGTGAAGGGCTGACCTCGCGGGTTGAGGCCAGCCGGCCGTCCGTGCGTCAGAGAATATTTGACGCACCCTGGCCCTCTTGGCAGGAAGGGACATGCGCTCCAAGAAAACCAAGTTCATCTTCGTGACGGGCGGCGTGGTCAGCTCGCTGGGGAAGGGACTGGCCTCCGCATCCATTGGCGCCCTCCTCGAGAACCGCGGGCTGGACATCACCCTCATCAAGCTGGATCCCTACATCAACGTGGATCCGGGCACGATGAGCCCCTTCCAGCACGGCGAGGTCTTCGTCACCGAGGACGGTGGCGAGACCGACATGGACCTGGGCCACTACGAGCGGTTCACCCACGCCCGGATGAGCCGCCTCAACAACTTCACCTCCGGCCGCATCTACAACGCGGTCATCACCAAGGAGCGCCGGGGCGAGTACCTGGGCAAGACGGTCCAGGTGATTCCGCACATCACGGATGAGATCAAGGCCAGCATCCGCCAGGCCGCCCAGGACGTGGACGTCGTCATCGTGGAGGTCGGCGGAACGGTGGGCGACATCGAGTCCCTGCCCTTCCTCGAGGCCATCCGCCAGATGCGCTACGACGTGGGCAGCCAGAACGCCGTCTACATCCACCTGACGCTGCTGCCGTACATCGGCGCCGCGGGTGAGGTGAAGACCAAGCCCACGCAGCACTCGGTGATGAAGCTGCGCGAGATCGGCATCCAGCCGGACTTCCTCCTGTGCCGCACCGACCGGGAGATTTCGCGCGAGCTGAAGGACAAGATCGCCATGTTCTGCAACGTGGACAACGGCAACGTGTTCACGTCCCCGGACGTGCGCAGCATCTACGAGCTGCCCCTGGAGCTGCACCGCCAGGGCCTGGATGAGCGGCTGGCGGAGGTGCTCAACATCTGGAGCCGCGCGCCCCACCTGGAGAAGTGGGAGACCATCGTCCGGAAGATCTACGAGCCCGCGCGCGGTGAGGTCACCGTCGCCATCGTGGGCAAGTACGTGAACCTCACGGAGAGCTACAAGAGCCTCAACGAGTCCCTGCTCCACGGCGGCATCGCCAACGACGTGCGCGTGAAGCTGCGCTTCGTGGACAGCCAGGACGTGGAGGCGCAAGGCCCGGACAAGACGCTCGCGGGCGTGGACGCGGTGCTCGTGCCCGGCGGCTTCGGCGTGCGCGGCACCGAAGGGAAGATCGCCGCGGTCCGCTACGCGCGTGAGAACAAGCTCCCCTTCTTCGGCATCTGCCTGGGCCTCCAGATGGCCGTGGTGGAGTTCAGCCGCACCGTGCTGGGCTTGAAGGGCGCCAACAGCCTGGAGTTCGACGAGCACACCGCGCACCCCGTGGTGACGCTCATGGAGAGCCAGGTGAAGGTGCAGGACAAGGGCGGCACCATGCGCCTGGGCAGCTACGCGTGCGCGCTCAAGCCCGGCAGCGTCGCGCACAAGCTCTACGGCCAGGAGTCCATCCAGGAGCGCCACCGCCACCGCTACGAGGTCAACAACTCCTACCGCGGCCGGCTCCAGGAGGCCGGGCTCGTCATCTCCGGTCACAACCCGGAGCTGAACCTGGTGGAGATGATTGAGCTCGCGGACCACCCGTACTTCGTGGGCTGCCAGTTCCACCCCGAGTTCAAGAGCAAGCCCTTCGCCCCCCACCCCCTGTTCTCCGGCTTCATCGGCGCGGCGCTAGCCCAGCGCGACGCCCACCGGACCCAGGCC
>NZ_RAWN01000230.1:0-13858 GCF_003668895.1 Corallococcus sp. AB045 | reverse complement strand
AGGAGGGCGAGTGTGAGCAACGTGCACCGCGAAGGGGCCCTGGCCGGGCCGGGGACCGCCGCAGGGGAGGGGCTTTCCGCCTCACCGTGCGTCTGGAGACGCAGGCTGCTGACGGTACTCAAGCCGGTGTTCGCGATGGGCGGCCTGGGGATGTTGGGGACCCTGGTGCACAAGGCCGGCGCGGGCGAGCTGAAGACCACGCTCCTGGACGCGCTGCCGCTGCTCCCCTGGGTGGTGTTCATCGAACTGGGACGGCAGGCGTGTGACGCCACGGCGACGCGGCTGTCCTATGGCGCGCGTGCACGGCAGGTGCCGTTGTCGGTGTTGGTACGAGCGCAGCTGATTGGAACCGCGGTGTCGAGCATGGCGCCCGCGGGCCGAACGGCGGCGGAGGCGACGAAGGCCACGCTGCTGACGCCGTACACGGGAGGCGCGGCCGCGACGGCGGCGGCGGCCACGTCGCAGTCGGCGTCGCTGGGAGCCGGAGGGCTCATCTCCTTCCCGTGCGCGCTGGCGGCATATCTGATGACGGGCTGGAGCACGTTCACGGTGGCGATGCTGGTGCACGGCGTCGTGTTGCTGCTCGCGTCGCTGGGCGTGCGCGCGGGGCTCCGGACGAAGCGGCTGGGCACGTGGATGCGCAGGCGGTGCGGAAAATGGGGCGAGCACGCGGAGGCGTTCCAGGCCTCGGTATGCGCCGGAGGGCTGTGTCCGTGGCGGCCGATGCTGGCCTTCCTGGGCAGCCGCGTGTTGCAGGTGATGCAGTACGCGGTGCTGGCGCACGCCGTGGGCATCGACGCGTCGGTGGTGCAGGCGCTGTTCACACAGGGGCTCTATCTGGTGGCGCTGGCGATGGGCTCGCTGGTGCCGGGGCAGGTGGGCGTGACGGACGGGATGTTCTCGCTGGCGGCGGGAGCGATGGGGACGACGGCCGCGAAGGCGATGTCCATCGCGCTGCTCGCGCACACGGTCCAAGCGGTGTTCGTGCTGGTGGGAGCGCTCACTCCGCTGGTGTGGCGCGTGAAGGCGAAGGTGGCGGCCGCCGCGCCGGTGGTGCCGCCCGTGCTGCCCGCGCCCGTGTACCGCTAGGTCCTGTTCGTCAGGGCCTGGCGCCCGGACGCCTCGCGAACGAGCCAGTCGCGAAACGCCACCAGCTTCGGGAGCGTGGCGCACTCGGGCCGGTAGACGACGTAGTACGCGAGCACGGAAGGGAACTCGACCTCCGGGAACAGGCGCACCAGTCGTCCGGCCGCGAGGTCGTCATGCGCCATGATGCTGCGGGCCAGCGCCACGCCCTGCCCGTCGATGGCCGCCTGCAACACCGTGGCGGAGTTGTTGATGCGCAGGCCCCGTTTCGTTTCGACGTCCTTGGCGCCCGCCTTCTCGAGCCAGGCATCCCACGTGGCGAATCCCAGGCGCGCATCCACGGACCGGTCATGGATGAGCCGGAGGCCGCTCAGGTCCGACGGCCGGCGCAGGCGGCGGTTCTGCCGAAGGAGCGCCGGTGAGCAGACGGGATAGACCACCTCGTCGAGAAGCTTTTCGGCGACCAGCCCGGGCCAGCTCCCGGCTCCGTAGCGCACGCCGATATCCACCCCGCGCGCGGCGAAGTCGAGCAGCTCGGTGGACGCATCGAGCCGCACGTCCAGCTCCGGCCATGCGGCCTGGAACCGTTCGAGCCGTGGCAGGAGCCACTTGGCCGCGAAGGCCGGGCTGACTGTCACGGTCAGCACCCCGGCCGACGAGCTCTCCTTCAGCCGCGCGACGCCGACGCTCAGCCGCTCGAACCCCGCGCGGATATCCGGCAGCGCCCGCTGGGCCGCTTCGGTGAGGACGAGCCGCTTCCGTCCACTCGAGCCCCGGTGGAACAGCGGCGTGCCGAGCGCCTCCTCGAGGCTTCGCACGAGCTGCCCGACCGCCGCCGGGGTCACGTGAAGCTCGGCGGCCGCGGCGGAGAAGCTCTCGTGCCTGGCGCTCGCCTCGAAGGCACGCAAGGCATTGAGGTGTTCGGGTGCGCTCATGGGCGGTCAAGATTTCCTTTGTCGGGAGCCAAGATCATCTCGTTTGCGACGGCAGGTGCTCAGGAGCATGAATCCTCTCATCGATGAGATAGCTCATCTTTCACGAGGACACCCATGGTCTACCTGCAAATCACTCTTCAGGTTTCTCCCAACAACCGGCCGGCGGCCGCCGGTGTGTATCAGCGTTACAAGGCGCCCTTCCTGGAGACGATCGCTGGCGCGAAGTCGAAGGAGCTGCTCGTCCGTGACGAGGACGTGCAGGTGCTCCACGGATTCGAGACGGCGCAGCAGGCCAGCGCCTACCTCAAGACCGACTTGTTCAATGCCGACGTCGTGGCCGCACTGAAGCCGCTGCTCGACGCCGCCCCGGACGTCCGCATCTATCAGGCTGCCTGAGGTGCTCCAATGAGTGCACGATTCACCCATCAGAAGCTCATTGTCGTGGGCGGTACCAGCGGCATGGGAAAGGCCGTGGCCCAAGTCGTCCTCGAGGAGGGCGGGCGAGCCGTCGTCATCGGGCATCGAGACGACAAGCTCCAGGCCGCCGTCACGGAGTTGGCCGCGTTCGGTCCCGTGGACGGCCTCCGCGCGGACATCACCTCGGGTGCCGAGAGGCAGGCGCTGGTGGCCCAACTGCGGAGGGACCACGCTGACGCGACGCTGCTGGTCAACGCAGCGGGTGTCTTCTTGCCGAAGGCATTCCTGGAGCACGAGGAACGCGATTACGACCAGTACCTTGACCTCAACAAGGCCGTCTTCTTCATCACGCAGGCCGTCGCGAAATCCATGGTCGAGCGACGCAAGGGGGGCGCGATCGTCAACATCGGCTCGATGTGGGCCAGGCAGGCCATCCAGGCCACTCCCTCCTCGGCCTATTCGATGGCCAAGGCAGGACTTCATTCGCTGACGCAGCACCTGGCGATGGAGTTGGCCGGCCATGGCATCCGCGTCAACGCGGTTTCGCCCGCTGTCGTGGAGACCCCCATCTACGAGGGCTTCATCCCGAAGGAGCAGGTCCCCAGTGCGCTCCAGGGGTTCAACAGCTTCCATCCGATTGGCCGCGTGGGCCGTGCGGAGGATGTTGCGCGGACCATTGCTCATCTGTTGTCGAACGAGGCTTCATGGGTCACCGGCGCAACCTGGGATGTCGACGGCGGCGTCATGGCAGGACGCAACAAGTACAACTGAAGGGAAGAAGAGGTTTCGGAGGATGCTGAAGATGACAGGGACGCGCTGATGGGTGGCCTGGCGAACCACGCACCATTTCTTCGAGCCCTGCACGAGGCCCCGCGGGTGCTCGCCGAGGGCTCCGTGGTCGAGCGCCTGCGCCGCCACCCCGCGGGGCTGCTGGATCCGCACGTGGCGAACGCGGGCCTCCTCTTCAATCCGGAGGGGCGCGAGGCGCTCGCTGGCATCTACCGCGACTACCGTGACATCGGTCTGCGCCACGGCCTGCCCACGCTCCTCCTCACGCCCACCTGGCGCGCGAACGCGGAACGGCTCGCGCGCGCGGGGCTCACCGGCCGCGACGTTTTCGGCGAGGCGGTGGGGCTGCTCGCGGGCCTGCGCGAGGAGGTGGGCAGCCGGGGTGAGGGCGTTTTCATCGGCGGGCTCGTCGGGTGTCGCGGGGATGCCTACCGGCCCGAGGAAGCGCTCCCACGCGAGGAGGCCGCGGCCTTCCACGCGCCGCATGTGGATGCGCTCGCGCGCGCCGGGGTGGACTTCCTCGTGGCCCAGGCGCTGCCGGCCCTCTCGGAGGCCGAGGGCCTCGCCCTGGCGATGGCGCGTACGAGGGCGCCGTTCCTGCTGAGCTTCATCCTCCGTCCCACCGGGACGCTGCTCGACGGAACCCCGCTGGCCGAGGCCGTGGCGCGCATCGACGCCCTGCCCGGAGCGCGCCCGACCGCGTACATGGTGAATTGCGTCCACCCCGCTGTCTTCCGCGAGGGCCTGTCGCGCCAGTTGGCCGCCTCGCCCACCCTCGGCGCGCGGGTGGTGGGCTTGCAGGCCAATACCTCCCGCCTCTCGCCCGAGGAACTCGAAGGGCGCGCGGAACTCGACAGCGAGACCCCGGACGCCTTCGCGCGGGAGATGGGCCGCGTCCATGCGGAGTTCGGCACGCGCCTGCTCGGAGGGTGTTGTGGCACCGACGAACGGCACATCGCCGCGCTCGCCGACGCCCTGACAGAAGGGACGCCGGGCGCTCAGCACCCGTGACAACAAGCTCGCCGTGAACATGCAGGTAGCGAGGGGCCACTGCATCGGTCAGACCGGTCCCAGGTCCTCGGACCTGGAGTCTCGTTGAGAAGGTGAGAACTCCCGTGGGGGCACCCCGGCGGCGGTGAACTTCGGAAACCTGTCGGACAGTCGGACAGGTCCTGGAGAACCGTGGCCGGGCCGCCACTTCAGCCGAACCACGGGAACTTGTCGGACAGTCGGACAGGTCCTGGAGAACCGAGGCCAGGCCGCCACTTCAGCCGAACCACGGGAACTTGTCGGACAGTCGGACAGGTCCTGGAGAACCGAGGCCGGGTGCACCCGCTTCAGCCGCGCGGCAGAACCTTGTCCGACAGTCGAACAGGTTTGGGAGGACCGTGGCCGGATGCACCCGCTTCAGCCGCGCGGCAGAAACTTGTCCGACAGTCGAACAGGTTTGGGAGGACCGTGGCCGGAGCCTCCGTTCCATCCGGGCGGCGGAAACCTGTTGGACAGTCGGACAGCTTTGGAAGAACTGCGGCCAGGGCCGCCGGGTCCACCCGAGGAGTGAAAACCTGTCCGACAGCCGGACAGGTTTGGTCGAACAGTGGCCGGAGCCTCCGCGCCGTCCATGTGGCGGAAATCTGTCGGACAGTCGGACAGGTTTGGGAGAACCGTGGCCGGGTGTCCCCGCTTCAGCCGCGCGGCAGAAGCTTGTCCGACAGTCGGACAGGTTTGGGAGGACTGTGGCCGGAGCCTCCACTCCATCCGGGCGACGGAAACCTGTCGGACAGTCGGACAGGTTTTGGAGAACCGTGGCCGGAGAGCCTCCTCCCCATGCGGGCGGATGAACGTGTCCGACAGTCGGACGAGTTGCGGAGAACGTCGGCTGGAGCCGCCGCCCTATCCAGGCGGCGGAAACCTGTCGGACAGTCGGACAGGTCTTGGAGGCCCGTGGCCGGAGGCCTCTGCTCCATCGAGCTGGGAAACCTGTCGGACAGTCGGACAGGTTTTGGCGAACCGGGGCCGGAGGTCCTTCGCCCTATCCGGGCGGAAACTTGTCCGACAGTCGGACAGGTTTCGAGGAACCGCGTCAGACCGGCGGTGTACACCCCGGATGGTTGGCGCTCAGGCCGGTCGGACCTGGACCGGTGTCCCGCTGAACGCGGCGTTGCCGCTGACGACGTCCAGCGCCTGATCATCCGTGAGGTCGTTGATGCTGGCGCCCGCATGCGCGCTGGCGACCTGTTGGCGGATGCCGGGGCGCTGGTGGCCGTAGCCGTGCGGCAGGCTGACGACGCCGGGCATCACATCGGCGGTGACCGCGACGGGCACGGTGACTTCCCCCACGCGCGAGCGGATGGTGGCGTTGGCGCCATCCGCGAGCCCTATGCGTGAGGCGTCGTCCGGGTGGACCATGAGCGTGCAGCGGGGACGGCCCTTCACGAGCCCCGGCACGTTGTGCATCCACGAGTTGTTGTCGCGCAGGTGCCGCCGGCCGATGAGCAGCAGCTCGCCCTCGCGAGGTGCCGCGTCGTCCGGGAACGCGGCGCGAAGCCGGGCCACGTCCGCGACGAGCAGCTCCGGTGCCAGTTGGATGCGCTTGGCTCGGTTGCGGAGCCGGCCGGGCAGGCTGGGCTTCATCGGGCCCAGGTCGATTCCATGCGGCGCGGCGCGAAGCTTCGCGAGCGACAGGCCGTGCTTCTTGAGCGGATGGAATCGTGAGCCATAGGGCCCCATGCGAAGGCCCAGGTCGAGGATGCGCTCCGGCCCCATGCGCTTGAGTGCCTGGTACTGAAGCGTCGCGCGAACGCTCCGTCCCTTGCGCAGGGTCTCCAGCCGGTGCTGGAGCTCCAGGAGGATCTCCCAGTCCTGGAGCGAGTCCGGACCGGCCGGAAACACCGGCGGCGAATACTTCGCCGTGTTGCGTACGGCAAGCACGTGGAAGACGAGGTCGTAGTGCCCGCGCTCCAGCAGCGACGCGGGAGGCAGGATGTAGTGGGCGTGGCGAGTGGTCTCGTTGAGGTACGGATCCACGCTCACCATGAAGTCGAGCTGTCCCAGCGCGGTGTCCAGCTGCGTGCCATTGGGCGTGGACAGCACGGGATTGCCGGCCAGGGTGATGAGCGCGCGGATGCGGCCCTCGCCCGGGGTGAGGATCTCCTCCGCGAGCGCGGCGACGGGAAGCTCACCGGAGGACTCCGGGAGGCCCCGCACCCGGCTCTTCCAGCGGCCATGGCTGCCAGGACTGACGCCGAACGCTCGAGGCCCGCCAATGAGGTCGAAGGCAGGCAGGGTGAAGAGAGCGCCGCCCTCACGGTCCAGATTACCGGTGACGATGTTGAGGACGTTGATGAGCCATTGGCAGAGCGAGCCGAACGGCTGCGTGGACACGCCGACGCGCCCGTAGCAGACGGCCCCGTCCGCGGCGAGGAAGTCCCGGGCAATGCCTCGAAGCACGTCGGGTGCAATGCCCGTGTGCGGGGCCGTGCGCTCCGGAGGGAAGTCCCGGACGAGCGGCAGCACGGTGTCCAGCCCGTCCACGAACGCCGCGAGCCGGCCCATGCGATGCGCATTTCCCTCCAGCACGACATGCAGCAGGGAGAAGAGGGCGAGCGCATCGGTGCCGGGCCGGACGAAGACGTGCTGGTCGGCGATGACCGCCGTCTCCGTGCGGCGGGGATCGATGACGACGACCTTGCCGCCTCGCTCCTGGATGGCACGCAGCCGGGCGCGCACGTCCGGCGTGGTCATCAGGCTGCCATTGGACGCGAGCGGGTTCGCGCCCAGGACGAGCATGTACCGCGTGCGGTCGATGTCCGGGATGGGCACCAGCAGCTGATGCCCGAATATGAGGTGAGCCGCGAGCTGGTGGGGCAGCTGGTCCACGGAGGTGGCGGAGAACCGGTTGCGCGAGCGCAGCGCGCGAAGGAGCTGGGGGCCGAACATCATCGCGCCCAGGTTGTGGACGTTGGGGTTGCCCAGGTACGCGCCCACCGCGTTCGGCCCGTGCTCCTTCTGGATGGCATGGAGCCGCTGCGTGATGTCGCGGAAGGCCTCCTCCCACGACACGCGCTCCCAGCCGGAAGCGGTGCGCTTCATGGGATGGCGGAGCCGGTCTGGGTCCTCATGCAGGTCACGGAGCGCCACGGCCTTGGGACAGATGTGGCCCCGGCTGAAGGGATCCTCCGCGTCGCCCTTGATGGACGTGATGCGCCCGTCCGCCACTTCGATGCGCACGCCGCACATGGCTTCACAGAGGTTGCAGGTGCGGAAATGGACGGAAGCGCTCATGGACGGCGAGCCTACGCCGGCTCTTCCCCGCGTGGGGCCGTTGGGTGACAGACTGTTCCCCACGATGGCTTTCCTGAACGTGTCGGTCCACGACGCCGAGGTCACGGGCGTACGGATGGATCGGGAGAAGATGTTCCTGCAGTTGGAGCTGGTCCTGCACACCCGCGAAACCGTCTGGTTTGACTTCCAGGGCGCGGAGGAGTGGTCCCTCGAGAGGCTCTGGACGCAGAACGTGCTCTTCGACATCCGCGAATGGCGGGCGGGGATGGCCGGAACCGCCGAGCGCTGCGCGGAGTGGGCGTTGGATGCCGTCTGGACGCAGAAGGTCCTCGCGGGTGAGCTTGCCCTGTACGAGTTCGAGCCGTCCGTGGGGATGGGAGGCTACGTCGTGGCCCGCGCCGCGACGATGGCGCGCACCTGGGAAGAGAGCTCCCTGCAAGGCGTCTCCATCGAGATCGACTTCCTCCTCAAACCCGGTTGGAAGCGGACGATGGAGGACGGCGGGAACCACGTTGTCACCGGCCCCGCGGGGCCTGAGTTCGTCTCGGAGATCTGGCGCATTGCCCAGTTCATCACGTACGGCGATTACATGAGCCTGGAGAAACTGGATGAGGCGGGGCACGTCTACCGGTTGATGTCTCGCGCACGCAAACACATTGCGTTCCAGGTGACCTTCCGTGCGGTGGATGTGCGCCCGTGAATAGAGAATATGAAGAGCTGAAGCCCATCTCGCAGGCGGATGCGATGGAGGCGCTGGCTTCATCCGACAACAATCGGATCCGCGATGCGCTGGTGCGATGGGCGCTGTCTTCGGAGGATTGGAGGCCCGTTCAGGCCGAGTGCCTGCGGCTCTTGGCGCACCCGGATGCAGGGCTCAGGGGCGTCGCGGCCATCAGCTTGAGCCATCTTGCGCGGATCCACAGGACCCTCGACCGCAAGGAAGTGACCGAGGCACTCCAGGCCTTGGCTTCCGATCCTGAAATGGGTGGCCAGGCTGAAATGGCTCTCGACGACATCCGGCTTTTCATCCCCACCGCGACGGCGGAGTAGCATGGGCAGCCATGGCCTTCCTGAATGTGCCGGTCCACGACGCCGAGGTTACGGGCGTGCGGACGGACTGGGACAGAGCGCTCCTCCACCTGGAGCTGCCATGACCTGGGATTGGACGCATTCTGGACCCGGCAGGTGCTGGCGGATGCGTACACCTTGTATGAGGTGGCTTCCTCCAGGGGCCTGGGCGGTTACGTCCTGGCTCATGCCGCGACAGTGATTCGCGACACGCCCCTGACGGCCTCCGTCACGTCTCCAGATGTCTTCGTCCTCCTGGAGAACGTTCGGCAGCGCCCTGGGATGTATGTGGGGTTTGATGACTCGCAGCGGGTCGAGCAGCTGCGGAGCCTGGAGCTTCTTCTGCACGGGTATTCGATGGCGTTGAGGGCCCACGGCGTTCCAGAGGCAGGCTTCGGATTCGTCATGGACTTCGCGCACTACCTTGCAGCGACGAGAGGCTGGAGCGCGTGCTGTGGACCCGTCGCCATGGTCGTGAAGGCCGCCGAGCGCAAACACGATGTGTGGATGCTGTTCTGGAAGCTCGTGGACGAGTTCCGCGAATCGCTGGCCCGTCCCGGCCCGCTTCCGGAGTAAGCTCACCTCCCGGGCTTCGTGACACCCCGCGCCATCCGCCCTGTCCGCCGGCCAACCGGGGAGTCACTTGAACCCCCAACAGCCTTGCCTTGGGCCTCCGGTTGCCGTCCAATGGTGCACAAACCAATGATCGCCGCCGGTGGCGGTTTTCTAGAGCATGCACACCGTTGCGATCACCGGCTTTGGGAAGAGGGTGAAGGGGAAGGCGATGACGGGGACGGCGTGGACAAAGGGGGCGCGAGGGCTCGCGCTGGGGATGCTCCTGCTGGTGGGCGCTGCGGCCCATGCGGGACAGGCGGGCGGGGTCAACATGCCGGATTCCCTCCAGGTGGAGGGGCGCACACTGGCGCTCACCCACATGGAGCTGAAGAAGAAGCTCTTCTTCAACGTGTACGTGTGGAGCCTCTACATGGAGGAGGAGCCCACCTGCTTCAAGGAGGCCGTGGCCTCCAACAGCCTGAAACGACTGCACTTCCGCTTCCTGCGCACCATCACCAAGGACCAGCTCGTGGGCAGCTTCCGCGAGGGCCTCCGCCAGAACCCGGCCATGCGCCAGGACGCCCTCAACCAGTCCCTGGAGAAGCTGCTGTCGTCCCTCCATGACGTGCGCAAGGGCGACGACCTCGTCCTCACCTACCTGCCCGGCTCCGGCCTCCACGTCTCCGGCGGCGCGTCCGGCGGTGTCCACATCCCCGGCAAGTCCTTCGCCGACGCCCTCTTCAGCTCCTGGCTGGACACCCACCCCATCTTCCCCAAGTAAGGCCGCTCGTCCGGCGGGGAAGTTTGGCCTCAAATTGGATGCGCGTTTCTCCTAGGCTGCGGGCCCGAGAGCGGTAATCTCGGACCCACCAATATCCTTGTCAGGAGGAATCGCACCTATGCGGACACGTCTGGTTCTGGCTGCCCTCGTCGCCCTCTCCACGGGTTGCGTCTCGCAGGGGAAGTTCAACGAGAAGGCCCTGGAGGCGGAGGGGCTGACGAAGAACCTCACGGATGAGAAGGCGGCCCGCGCGGCCGCCGAGGCGAAGATCAAGGAGCTGGAGGAGAAGCAGGCCGCGCTGGAGCAGGAGAAGACCGCGCTGCAGACGCGCCTGGACGCCTCCGAGAACCGCCTCACCGGCGCCGCGGCCGAGCGCCGCGCCCTGGAGGAGAAGAACGCGCAGCTGGCCGCGCTCAACGACGAGCTGGGGCGCAACGCCAAGAAGCTGGCGCAGGCGAAGGAGGAGCTGGAGAAGAAGAGCTCCGAGTACGAGAACCTGGCCCAGTCCCTCAAGCAGGAGATCTCCGACGGCAAGATCGAACTGTCGGAGATGAAGGGGCGCATGACCGTGCAGCTCAAGGACAAGATCCTCTTCGCGTCCGGCTCCGCGCGCGTGGGCAAGGAAGGGCAGGACGCGCTGGTGAAGATCGCGGACGCGCTCAAGACGGTGAAGGGCCGCATCGTGCGCGTGGAAGGCCACACGGACGACGTGCCCACCGGCGGCGGACAGTTCGCCACCAACTGGGAGCTGAGCCTGGCGCGCGCGATGGCGGTGGTTCGTTCGCTTCAGGACTCCGGCGTGGACCCGACCATGCTGTCCGCGGCGGGTTATGGGCAGTACCAGCCGCTCGTTCCCAACGACACGCCGGAGCACAAGAGCCAGAACCGGCGCATCGAAATCGTTCTCGCTCCCGGCCTCGGGGGGCGCTAGGAGGGGGCGCGGGAGACCCGCGCACCCTTCATGAGAACGCTCCTCTGTGTCGTCTGTGTATTGCTTGCGACCGGAGCCGTGGCACAGGCTCCGGACGCAGGAACTCTCGCCGGCGATGCTGGCGCTCCCACGGGCGTGCTGACGAAGCCGCCCGCCCTCCTGCGTCAGGTTGAAGCGGCCTACCCGCCGGATGCCGCCGCCCAGCAGCTCGAGGGCACGGTGGTGATGTTCATCGACATCTCGGAGACGGGCGCCGTCACGAATGTCGAAATCACCCAGCCCGCGGGCCACGGCTTCGACGAGGCCGCCACGGAAGCGGTGAAGCAGTTCCAGTTCGAGCCCGCGGAGGTGGACAACGTCCCCGCGCCGGTGCGCATCCAGTACGCCTACCAGTTCGTCTTCCGCGCGCCGGAGCCGCCACCGGAGGTTTCTCCGGACGGCGGCGTCGCGGAGCCGCAGGGGCCGGTGAACTTCAGCGGCCAGGCGCTGGAGCGCGGCACTCGCAAGCCCCTGGTGGGCGCGGAGGTGGTGCTCACGGAGTTGGATCGCTCCACCGTCACGGACGGCGAAGGGCGCTTCTCCTTCCGGGGCGTTCCGGTGGGCACGCACCCGGTCGTCGTGGTGATGGGCAACTACGACCGCTTCAAGACGCAGGAGACGATTGAAGAGGGCAAGGAGACGCGGGCCACGTACTACGTGCAGAAGCGCATCTTCAGCCAATACGAGACGGTGGTCCGCAGCGACCGCGAGCGCAAGGAGGTGACGCGCACGACCATCACGGTGGCGGAGGTGCAGCGCGTGCCGGGCACGCAGGGGGACACGCTCAAGGTGGTGCAGAACCTGCCGGGCGTGGCGCGGCCCGCGTTCAACGGCGGCGCGCTGGTCATCCGAGGCACCAGCCCGCAGGAGTCCGGCGTCTTCCTGGACGGCCTGCGCATCCCCATCCTGTACCACTTCGGTGGCCTCACCTCCGTGTACAACTCGGACCTGCTGGCGGCGGTGGACTACCTGCCCGGCAACTTCTCCGCGTACTACGGCGACATCACCGGCGGCGTCATCAACGTGCGCAGCCGCGAGCCCCGCACGGACCGCTACCACGCCACGGTGGGCATCAGCCTCATTGAGTCCAACGCGGTGATTGAAGGCCCCATCACGGACACGCTGAGCTTCGCGATTGGCGGCCGGCGCTCGTACATCGACCTGGTGCTCAAGGCGGTGCCGTTCGACGACGACAGCCTCCAGGTGGCGCCGCGCTACTACGACGCGCAGGCGAAGCTGGTGTGGAAGCCGAACAGCCGCCACACCTTCACGCTGCAAGGCCTGACGTCGCGCGACCGGTTGGCGTTGCTGTTGGACCAGCCGGCGGACGGCGACCCCTCCGTCAATGGTGGCCTGGACGTGACGACGGGCTTCAACCAGCTGCGCCTGCGGCACCAGTTCCGCGAGGGCAAGCTGACGCTCGACACGCATGGGCTCGTGGGCAACACCATCTTGGACTTCCAGATTGGCGAGCGCGGGCTGCGCATCGCGTCCACGGACCTGTATCTGCGGCCCACGGTGGAGTACGCGTTCAACGACAGCGTGAGCGTGGCGGGCGGCCTGGACGTGGTGGCGAACCTGGCGAACGTGACGGCCAGCATCCAGCAGCCGCCGCGCGAGGGCGAGCCGCCGTCGCCGCTGGTGACGGAGGACCTCATCAACATCGACGGGAAGTTCACCCAGTACTACCCGTCCGCCTGGGCGGAGGTGCGGTGGCGGCCCATCAAAGACCTGCTGGTGGTGCCGGGCATTCGCACGGAGAGCTACATCTTCACGGACCAGCAGGAGGTGAAGCGCACGGTGAACCCTCGGCTCGCGGTGCGCTACGCGCTCACGGAGACGCTGACGCTGAAGGGCGGCGCGGGCGTCTATCACAGCCCGCCGGTGCAGGATGAGCCGTCGCCGGGGTTCGGCAATCCGGACCTGGGGGCGAAGCGGTCGCTCCAGTACAGCGTGGGCGCGGAGTGGCAGGCGCGGCCGGAGTGGTTCGTGGGCAGCGAGGTCTTCTACAACGACCTGGATGACCTCATCGTCCGCTCGAACGCGCGTGTCGAGCGCGACGGCGAGTTCGTGCCGGAGAACCTGAAGAACGGCGGCGTGGGGCGCATCTATGGCTTTGAGTTGCTGGTGCGCCGGGCGCTGACGGACCGGCTGTTCGGCTGGATTTCGTACACGCTCAGCCGCAGCGAGCGCCGGGATGCGCCGGGGGCGCGCTGGCGCAAGTTCGACAATGACCAGACGCACGTGCTGACGGCCATCGCCAGCTACAAGCTGCCGAAGGGCTGGGAGGTGGGCGCGCGGTTCCGCTTCGCGTCCGGCAACCCGACGACGCCGGTGCTGGGAGCCAAGCGCGACGACACGACGGACGTGTTCATCCCGTACTACGGGCTGGTCAATTCCCAGCGGCTGCCGTCGTTCAACCAGCTGGACATCCGCGTGGACAAGAACCTCATCTTCGACACGTGGAACCTGGACCTCTACCTGGACCTGACGAACGCGTACAACAACCAGTCGGTCGAGGGCGTGGCCTACAACTACAACTATTCCAAGCGCGAGTACTTCAAGGGCCTGCCCATCCTGCCCGTGCTCGGCTTGAAGGGAGCTTTCTGACGCCATGCGCACTCCCGTCCTGCTGTCTGTCATTGTGTTGCTGGGGTCGAGCGCGTGCAGCGGCCCCGACTTCGACGCCCAGAGTGAGATTCGCAGCGTGCGTGTGCTCGGCATCAAGGCGGAGCCGCCGGAGCTGGTGTTGGAGCCGAACGCCTCCACGCTGCCGCCGCCGGTGACGTTCACCGCGCTGGCGGTGACGCCGGACGCGCGTCCGGTGACGGTGACGTACGCGCTGTGCCGGCCGGACGTGAACCCCTACGGGGACGTGGCGTGTCCGGGGGACAGCGGGGTGGCGTTGCCGGGCGGGGTGTTGTCGTTGAGCGACCCGGCGGTACAGGCGCTGCTCATCGCGGCGTTCCAGGC
>NZ_RAWN01000229.1:0-13930 GCF_003668895.1 Corallococcus sp. AB045 | reverse complement strand
CCCCCGTGACGCCCCCGGAGAAGAAGGCCGAATCGCCCGCCGCGGAGGCGGAGAACCAGGAGGCGGCCATCGTCATGCCCCTGGAGATCACGGAGACGCCCGCGCCCCGCGACCCGCTCGCCATTGAATCGCAGAGCGTGAAGGGCAACGTGCTCACGCTCAAGGTCCGCCACGGCGGCGGCTGCAAGCAGCACCGCTACGGCCTCGCGTGGGACGGGCGCTTCACCCAGACGGCGGCGGGCGAGCCGCGCGCGGAGCTCACGCTGCTCCACGACTCGAACAACGACCGGTGCAAGGCGCTGGTCTACAAGGAGCTGGCGTTTGATTTGTCCACGCTGAAGCAGGAGTGGAGCGAGAAGGGCAACGGCGACCACGCCACGCTCCACCTGGACTTCAACGGCGTGCCGGACCAGTCCGCCAGCTTCAAGTTCTGACCGGTGCATGGCCCTGCGCGAGGAGGTCCTCGCGCAGGCGCGTCAGCACCTTGCCCAGCAGGTTCAGCCCCCGCCACGTGGACGGGTCCTGGATGCGAGGGTCCTCCGCGGAGAGCCCCACGCCCCAGATGCGGTCCAGGGGGCTGGCCTCCACCAGCTCCGTGCCCGCCGTGGCGAGCAGCGCCTCCAGCAGGTGCCGGTGCTGGGTGAACTTCGCGTGGTTGCCCTCGTAGACGATGCGCTCACGCTCGCGCTCCCAGAGGGCCGCGTCGAACGGGCTCACCTTGCGGCCCAGCGCCTTGTGCTGCTTGGGCGTGGCGGCGCGCAGCATCTGCTCCAGCACGCGTGTGTCTCCGAAGAGGCGCGCCTTGCCCGCCATCATGTACTGCTCCGCGCAGGTGTAGCGCACGCCGTCCACCGTGAAGACGGACGGGTGCCACTGCGAGAAGAAGGAGTCCTCCTTCCAGAAGAACGTGAACCGCGCCGTCGTCGTCGTGCCCATCCCAGGCCTCCTCGAAATCTTCGTGTAATAATGACACGAACGTGCGGCGATGGAGGAACCTGACGGGGGGCCCTACAATGGCCGTCCGCTCCCCATGCGACTTCAAGAAGCCCAGAAGCTGTTGGACCGCTGTTTCACCGGTACTCGGGAGGGCGCGCCGCGCCTCCACGAGCCCTCGGACCCACGCTTCGCGGAGCGGGGCGGGGCGGTGTGGCTGGAGTACCGCTGGTACGTGCGCGAGCGCGGCATGGCGGAGGTGTTCCTCAAGTGGGACCGGGTGCCGCCCGGCGACGAGAAGACGGTGGAGGCCACGGTGCTGCGCACGCACCTGCTGGGCCAGTCCCCCATGCTGTCCCAGCGCGCGCTGCGCACGGTGGAGGGCGGCACGCCCGCGCCGGAGCGGGTGCTGGACGTGCTCAAGAACGACGGCATCCGCCGCGAGTGCGTGGCCCGGGGGCGCACCACCGTGACGGTGGAGCACTGGGAGAGCCGGCGTCCCGCGGCGCTGTTGGACGAGGCGCGCTTCGCGGAGCTGGCCGCGCCCCTGGAGTCGGAGGACTCCACGCCAGATGCCCGTCACGAGGCCGTGCAGCGGCTGGCGGACGCGGAGCGAAGCCCGCGCGTGCAGGACGTGCTCCTGCGGCTCGTCGCGCGCAAGCCGTCGCTGATGGCCCTGCGCATCCTGTCGGAGTGGGGCGAGGTGCAGGCCCGCGAGTACCTCCAGCGGGACCTGGCCGCCGTGACGCCGGGCAACGCGGCGGACCTGTGGGCCCTCACCGCGTTGGACCGGCGCCTGGAGGCGTGGCAGTCGCTGGCGCGCCCCACTTGAGGCGCGCGCCAGCGGTGCGTCAGTGCGAGTTCACCCGGGGGCCCAGCACGTCGCGCAGCGCGTCCGCGACGGTGAGCTTCGGGTCCCAGCCCAGCGCGCGCAGCTTGCCGGTATCGGCCACGAGGCTGGGGATGTCCGAGGGGCGCAGCCGCGCCGGGTCCAGCTCGATGCGCGCCTGCACGCCGGACAGGTGGAGCATCTCCTCCAGCAGGCCGCGGATGGTGCGGCCCTCGCCGCTGCCCACGTTGTAGGCCTGGCCCGCCTCGCCCTTGAGCAGCAGCAGCCGGTACGCGTCCACCACGTCCTTCACGTGGGAGAAGTCCCGGATGGCGTCCAGGTTGCCCGTGCGCAGGACGGGGTCCACCGTGCCCAGCGCGATGGCGCGGATCTGCGCCGCGAACGACGGCACCACGAAGGTGGGGTCCTGCCCCGCGCCCAGGTGGTTGAAGGGCCGGGCGAGGATGACCTCCATGCCGTAGCTGCGGAAGAACTGCTCGCCGGCCAGCTCCCCCGCGGACTTCGACGCCGCGTAGGGGCTGAGCGGCACGTGCGGGTGGGACTCCACCGCGCGTGTTCCTTCCGCGACGGGGCCATACACTTCACCGGAGCCCACCAGCAGCACGCGCGCCTTGGGGGCGCTCTCACGCAGGGCGGTGAGCAGGTGCACCACGCCCATGGTGTTCACGGCGAAGACGCGCGCGGGGTTCTGGTGGCTCTTGGCCACCGAGCTGAAGCCGGCCAGGTGCAGCACCGCGTCCGGCTTCACCTCGGAGACCGCCGCCTTGACCTTCGCCTCGTCGGCGATGTCGAAGTGCAACGCGGTGCTGCTGATGCCCTCGCCGCGAGGCCCGTGAACCTCCACCACTTCGTCGCCGGCCGCGCGAAGGGCAGCGCACGCGTGCCGGCCAACGAATCCATCCGCTCCCGTGACGAGGACGCGCATCTTACCGCTGTCCTGCCTTCACGCGCTCCAGGTCCGCGTCGACCATCATCTCCACGAGCTGCTTGAAGCGCACCGTGGGCTCCCAGCCGAGCTTCTCCTTGGCCTTGTCGTACTTGCCGATGAGCAGGTCGACTTCGGCGGGGCGCACGAACGCGGGGTCGATCTTCACGTGCTTCTGGTAGTCCAGGCCCACGCGCGCGAAGGCGATCTCCACCAGCTCCCGCACGGTGTGCGTCTCGTTGGTGGCGACGACGAAGTCCTCCGGCGTCTCCTGCTGGAGCATGCGCCACATGGCGTCCACGTAGTCACCCGCGAAGCCCCAGTCGCGCTTGGCGTCCAGGTTGCCCATGGGCAGCGTGTCCTGGAGGCCCATCTTGATGCGCGCCACGTTGTACGTGACCTTGCGCGTGACGAACTCCAGGCCGCGGCGGGGCGACTCGTGGTTGAAGAGGATGCCGCTCACCGCGAAGAGCTTGAAGGACTCGCGGTAGTTCACCGTGATGTGGTGGCCGTACGCCTTCGCCACGCCGTACGGGCTGCGCGGGTAGAAGGGCGTGTCCTCCGACTGCGGCACCTCCAGCACCTTGCCGAACATCTCGCTGGAGGACGCCTGGTAGAAGCGCACCTGCGGGCGGGTGTGGCGGATGGCCTCCAGCATCTTCGTCACGCCCAGCGCGGTGAACTCACCGGTGAGCACCGGCTGGTTCCAGCTGGTGGGCACGAAGGACTGCGCCGCCAGGTTGTAGACCTCGTCCGGCTGGGTGAGGTTCAAGAGCGCCGCCAGCGAGAACTGATCCAGCAGGTCGCCCTGGTGCAGCGTCACCTTTCCCTGCAGGTGCGCGATGCGCTCGAACTTCTCCTCGGAAGAGCGGCGCACCATGCCGTGCACCTCGTAGCCCTTCTTGAGGAGCAGCTCCGCGAGATAGCTGCCGTCCTGCCCCGTGATGCCAGTAATGAGTGCGCGCTTGGCCATGGCCCTTGTCTGTTCGCTGGAAGACGCTGGTCGTTGTACCCGAGGCTTTCGCCGTCTGCCAACCGTTCCAGGGTTTCAGGGAACTTGAACGGGGACGCGCCCATGCCTAGGTAGGGAGCGACCTGCCCAGGAGCCGCCCATGCGCAATCTCTCCCTCCCTGCCTTGACGGCCGTGCTCGTGAGCACGGCGGCGGGGGCTCAGACGGCTCCCGTGACAGCGCCCTACACCGTGCAGACCCAGCCCGGGGCGCGCTCCGGCGGCGGCACCGTGAACGACGTGGCCCTGTGGGTGAACCCGGCCGACCCGGCCGCGAGCCGACTCATCACGGCGGACCAGAACAACGGCCTGTTCACCTACGCCCTGGACGGCGGGGAGCTGCAGGGCAACACCGAGGGCACGTCCTTGAGCGTGGACGTGCTGGGCGGCTTCCCGCTGGCGGGTGGTACGTCCGCGGCGCTGGTGCTCAGCGCCAGTCCTACACTGCAGGGGCTGGTGCCCTACGTGATGGATGCCACGGCGGATGGTGGCGGACTCACCCGCCTGTCGCCCACGTCGGCCCCGCTGGACGTAGGTGTGACCTACGGAACGGTGCGGCTGGCCCGGCTGGAGGATGGGACCATCCAGGCCTTCGGCGGCCTTGTGTCAGGCGGAGGACTGCGGCAGTTCCTGCTGACGCCCACCGACGGTGGCGTCACGGGGACCCCACTGCGGGACATTCCGGCCGGTAACGTGCTGGGGTTGGCGGTGGACCCTGCGTATCACGCGCTCTACGTGGCGCAGCAGGGGCAGGGGCTCTACCGCTACGGCGTGGACGCGGACGCCGGCACCATGGGCACGCAGGTGGTGGGCCTGGGGGATGGTGGTCTGACGTCCGTGGGGCGCATCGCGCTGTACGAGGCGTCCGGGGTGGACGGCTACCTCGTGGCGTCGGATCCGAGCGCGAGCACCTTCGTCGTCTTCGACCGGCGCACGCTGGGCCGGGTGGGCGCATTCCAGTTGGTGCAGGACGGCGGCACGGACGCGGTGGAGCAGTCGCGCGGGCTGGTGGCCTGGTCGGGCGCGCTGGGCACGGCCTTCCCGGAGGGGCTCTTCGCCGCGCATGACGGCGTCAGCAGCAGCACGTTGGGTGACAACCTGAAGCTCACCTCGTGGGGCAACGTGGCGCGGGCGTTCACGCCGCCGCTCATCATCGCGCAGCAGCCGGCGGATGGCGGCGTGGACGGCGGCACGGATGGCGGCACCGTCCGGGACGGCGGTGGTGGCGTCATCATCCCGGGGGACGGCAACCCGATTGGCGGTGGCAGCGGGACCGACGATGACAGCGGCTGCGGGTGCACCAGTACGTCGGTGCCGGCCGTCGCGACGCTGGGGCTGCTGGCCCTGTCGCTCCTGGTCCGCCGGCGCCGGAGCTGACACTCGAAGCGGGTTGAAAGCGAGAGGGGGGCGGGATGAAGTGCGCGCCCCATGCGCACCTTTCGTTCCTCCGTCCTGGCGCTCGCGGTGGTCGCCTCCGCCTGCAAGGGCGGCCCGACGCCCGCTCCCGTCGTCACCGCGCCTTCCGCGCCTGCCCCGGCCGAGCCCGTGCGGCTCACGCTGGTGGGCACCAACGACTTCCACGGCTGGGTGATGCCCCACCGCGCCACGCTGCCGGACGGGCAGAAGGTGGAGCAGGGGGGCGCGGCGCTCTTCGCGTCCTACGTGGCGCGTCTGCGCGAGGCCAACCCGGGCGGCGTGCTGCTGGTGGACGGCGGCGACCTGTTCCAGGGGACGCTGGCGTCCAACCTGGGCGAGGGCGCCATCGTCGTCGACGTGTACAACCTGCTGGGCTACACGGCGGTCGCCATCGGCAACCACGAGTTCGACTACGGGCCGGTGGGCCCGGGGCCCGTGGCCACGCGTCCGGACGAGGATCCGCTGGGCGCGCTCAAGGCCCGCGTGGCGCAGGCGAAGTTCCCCTTCCTGTCCGCCAACGTGCGCGAGAAGGACGGACGGCCCCCGGCGTGGCTGGGCAATGACGGCACCACCGTCGTCACCGTGAAGGGCGTGAAGGTGGGCCTGCTGGGCCTGTCCACACTGTCGACGCCGCAGACGACCAACCCCGCGAACGTCGCGGGCCTGAAGTTCGAGTCCCTGGCCGACTCCGCGAAGCAGGCCGCGAAGTCGCTGCGCGAGCAGGGCGCGGAGGTGGTGGTCGCCATCGCGCACGCGGGTGGCAAGTGCACGGACCTGGTGAACCCGCGCGACACGTCCGGGTGCGAGCGCGACGACGGCGAAATCTACGCGGTGCTGGAGGCGCTGCCGAAGGGCGCGGTGGACGCGGTGGTGGCGGGCCACACGCACCAGGTCATGGGCCACTTCTTCGGCGACGTGCCGGTCATCGAGACGACGGGGCTGTCGCGCTCGTTCGGCGTGGTGGACCTCTTCGTGGATCCGGTGACCCACCGCGTGCTGCCCGAGCGCACGCGCATCAACGCCGCCATCCCGGTGTGCGGCGCCGTGGACGCCACGCTGAAGTCCTGTGATCCGCTGAAGCTGCGGGACGCGAAGGACGTGCGGCTGGTGCCGGCCACGTTCCTGGGCCAGCCGGTGACGCCGGACGCCCGCGTGGAGTCGCTGGTGGCCCCCGCGGAGGCGCGTGTGGAGGAGGAGCAGCGCCGCCCGGTGGGCGTGGAGACCCAGGCCCGCATGCCCCAGGTCTACGAGGGCGAGAGCGCGCTGGGCAACCTCATCGCGGACGCCATGCGGGAGGCGGCCCGCTCCGACGCGGCGGTGATGAACGCGGGCGGCATCCGGGCGGACCTGCCGCAGGGGCCGCTCACCTTCGGGAAGCTCTATGAAATCCTCCCCTTCGACAACACGCTCGCGGTGCTGGAGCTGAGCGCGGACGAGCTGCGCCGCTTCCTGTCGCTGGCCTATGGCGGCCGCAAGGGCGTCTTCGCGGTGTCCGGGCTGGAGGTGACGCTGGGCGCGTGCCCGGGACCGGAGCGCTTCCAGGGCGTGACGCTGCCGGGGGGCAAGCCGCTGAAGGCGAAGGCGACCTACCGGGTCGCGGTGCCGGACTTCCTGCTGCGCGGCGGTGACGGGGTGGGGCCCGTGACGTCCACGCTGCCACGGGAACGTATCAACCTGTTGCAGGCGCAGGACCTGCGCGAGGTGCTCACCGCGTACGGCCGCGCCCACGGCAACGCGCTGAAGCCCCCGGCGCTCGGACGCGTGCACCTGGTGAAGCCTGCGGGGCCCTGCGCGGACGCGAAGCCCTTAAAAAGGGCGCCCGGCGTTGGAAATTTTCCCTCCGCGCTGATCCGCTGGGGCTGGATCGCGGCGCAACCCAGCGGAAGATCAGCACAAGGCACCCAGGGCCGAATTTTCGGCCTGGGATCAGTTTCCAACGGCGGGAAACCTCCCTACTCTAGGGCACGCGAGATCCCTTGCAGGCGCGGCCCCGAGTCAGCGCGAGCAAGTTGGAGCCCGTGCGTGGGAGGGACAGAAGAGATGCTCTACAAAGTGACCCCGATGATGGTCCCGGTTGCGCCCGAGAAGAAAGAGGCGCGCGAGCCGGGCCAGCCGCGCAAGCGGCGCAAGTCCTCCGTCTACGACGCCGACGGCCACGAGGTGTTGATCTCGCTGATGTGTCTGAAGTGCAAGACGCTCAAGCCGCTGGCGCAGTTCGGGCTGCGGAAGATGGCGGACGGCGCCATCCGCAACCAGCCGTGGTGCCGGGGCTGCCGCTCGGGTGCGGGCACGAAGAAGCCGAAGAAGGACGAGTCCAAGGCCGCCACCGTCGAGGTGCCCGCCGTCGCCGCCACGGAGCCCGTGCTCCAGGTCGTCGCCGCCGTGCCGCTCGACGCCGCGCCCGTGGCTCCGACGCTCGTCGACGCTCCGGTCGCGGACGACGCGACCGCCACCACCCTGGTCTGATCCACTGCCCGGGATGATCCGCCCTGCTGGGGCGCGCACCGTTCGCGCCCCGCATGTGACGGATCTGCCCGGAGCCTCCGCTCGCTTCGAGCACCCAGGCGGGTCGCTTCCCGCCGGGCGATGATCCGCCCGGGCGGGTCCGCCTCCTGCTTCAGGACAGCCGCAGGCCCGCCGGCAGCGTGTCGCCGAGCGCCCGGGCTTCGTCCGCCGCCTCCAGGGCGACCACTTCACGCACCATCCGCACCCAGGTGTCGGAGGCCTTCGCGGCCACCAGCGCCTGGGCGGTGCGCTCGCGCAGCGCCGGATCCAGATCGCGCGTGCGGTCGCCGGTGAGGCGCGCGAGCTGGGCGGCGGCGAAGGGCGCGCCATCCACCTTGCGCAGGTCCAGGGACAGCAGCAGCTCCAGCCACGCCTCCGCCGTCTCCACGTCCACGACCTTGTGGCTGCTGCCGTACAGCGGAACGCGCGCGCCCAGCCGACCCAGGGCCCACGCCCACGGGCCGCCGGAGCGGGACTCGGCCTTCAGCCGCGCGGCGATCCACCGGCCCACCTCCGCCTTGTCGCCCGGCGTCAGGTGCTCCAGCGAGGCAGCGGTGCGGACCATCTCGTCCAAGCCTTCCGGTTGGATGCCCTTCAACTTGCCACCCTGCGTGGGCGCGTCCGGCGGCACGCGCCGGGCCAGGTGCGGCTGGAGGTAGCCGTACAGCTTCTGCTGCTGCGCTTCGGTGAGGCCGCCGGCGATGCGGCGCCACATCACCCAGAACTCCGTCCACACCGACTTGTCCGTGTGGTGCTGCACCAGCGCGTCGAAGAGGCTGAAGGTCTGCTCCGCGCGCCAGCCGTCCAGCGGGTAGCCGAAGCCGGGGCGCAGGCTGAAGCCGGTGAGGCTGTAGAAGACGCGCTCGTGGTCGTCCGTACGGCGGCGCTTGCTCGCGCCCGCGTAGAGCGTGCTCCACAGCTCGCGCAGCACGGGCACGCGCCACGTCTCGCGCGGGCCCAGCACCTTCTCCAGCGTGCGCGACAACTGCTTCACGTCCTTGGGGCCCAGGGGCAGCGGCTTGTTGCCGTAGACGCGCTCCACGTTGTCCTTGGCCTCGGCGAAGCGCGCGGGCATGGACTCGGTGACGGTCAGCTCGTGCGAGCCGCCGGTGCCGCGCAGCTCGAACTCCAGGCGCCAGCGCTCGTCCGCGACGTCCGACACGCAGAACAGCTCCAGCGTGCCAATCTCCGTGAGCGCGGCCTGCAGGTGCACCGGCACGTCACTGACCTTGCCGGACGCGCCCTTGAGCAGCGTGTGGATGGGCGGCAGCGGCTTCAGGTCCTCCGCCAGCGGCACCAGGTCCCCCGGCTTGTCGATGCGGTCGCTCGTCGTGGAGTAGAGCGCGAACTGCACCGGCCGGCCCAGGGTGAGCGTGAAGGGGCGCTCGCCCAGGTCCACCTTCTGGCCCTCCTCGAAGCCGCGGGGAATCAGGCACAGCGTGGGCTGCTCCGCGCTGTCCGGGCCGCGCTGCAGACCCACGTAGTACGCGCGCGCCGCGCCACCGCCGATGCGCAGGCCGTGCCCGCGCCGCACCAGCCCGTAGTACGCCGCGCCCCGCGCCACCGCGAGCTCCAGCGACTCGTGCTTGAGCAGCGGGATGCGCGGCGCCTGCGGCCACCACGCGGACAGCGCGTCCACCAGCCGCGCCGAAATCTGCGGCGAGTTGAAGACGCCGCCGTTGAGCAGGATGGCGTCCGGGCGGGGCAGGGCGCCTTCGTGCGACGGCGTCTCGCCCAGCGCCGCGAAGCCCGCCGCCGCGTGCTGCGCGAGGAAGGCCGCCAGGTGCCGCGTGACGGCCGGGTCCTGCACGTACGGCAGGCCCAATTCCTGGAGCGCCATGCGCGCCGCGCGCCGGGGCCGGTCCCCGGGTGAGGACAGAGGGAAGAAGCCGTCCAGCACCAGCGCGTGCGCCTCGTCGCGGCCCAGCTCCGTGGACAGCGTGCCACCCAACAGCCGGCTGCCCTCGCCGATGAGCGACACGCCGTACTTCTCCGGAGGCGCGCGCCCCAGCAGCTCCTCCTTGGCGGTGCGCGCGGCCTGGATGGCCTGCGTCCACTGCGTCGCGGACAGGCGCCGGCCGTTCTGGGTGAGCTTCTCCTCCATGCGCCGGGCGAGCGCCGCGTCCATGTTGTCGCCGCCCAGCATCAGGTGGTCACCCACCGCCAGCCGCCGCAGCATGGGTCCTTCCGGCGACACGCCCGCGTGCACCAGCGTGAAGTCCGTGGTGCCGCCGCCCACGTCCACCACCAGCACCAGCCGCACCTGGGACAGCGTCTGCTCCAGGTCCGAGCGGTGGCGCGCGGTGTAGTCGTAGAAGGCCGCCTGCGGCTCCTCCAGCAGCGTGAACTTCTCCAGCCCCGCCTTGCGCGCCGCGCTCACCGTGAGGGCGCGCGCCGCCTCGTCGAACGAAGCGGGGACGGTGATGACCACCTCCTGCTTCGAAAGCGGCTCGTCCGGGTGGGCGTAATCCCACGCCCGGGCCATGTGCGTGAGCAGCAGGGCGGAGGCGTCCACCGGGGACAGCTTCTGCACGTCAGCGGGCGCGCCCCACGGGAGGATGGGCGCGGAGCGGTCCACGCCCGGGTGGCACAGCCAGCTCTTCGCGGACGACACGAGCCGGCCCGGGACGCGCGCGCCCTGCCAGCGGGCCAGCTCGCCTACGACATACGGGCCGCCGTCATCGCCCCAGGGCAGGCGCAGCACCTCCGGGGCCAGCTCGTGGCCGGCGGGGACGTAGACGGTGGACGGCAGGAGGGCACGGGGGGCCACCTCGCCCTGGCGGACGAGCTGGGGCAGGGGGAAGTCCTCGACGGGCGCCCCCGAGCCCTTGCCTGGATCCACGGATGCCACCGCGCAATGGGTGGTGCCCAGGTCGATGCCGACGATTCGCATACGCCTCCGGTGTGCGGGGCCCCTTCTACTCCTTCATGCGCACGTTGAGCTCCAGCTTCCAGCGCCCGGTTCCGTTCTTCTCCAGGCACCGCAGCTCCAGCGTGCCCACCTCCGTCACCGCTGCCTGGAGGTTCACCGGCGTCAGGTCGCCAAAGGGCGTGGGCTGTCCGGGCAGCGTCGTCTCGAGGGGCGCCACCTCCTCCAGCCCCCCGGACGCCAGCTCCGACTCCACGTCCTCCACCATCTCGCCCACGCGGTCATCGCGCCGCACGGACGACGCGAAGAAGCGGAAGCTGGTGGGCTCGCCGGTGACGAGTCCGAACTCCTGGGGCGGCACGTCCGCCTGCGTCCCTTCTTCCATTCCGAAGGGCGCCACGCACAGCGCCTTCACCGGCGGCTCCATGCCCGGCACCGCCGGCATCGCCGTCTCCACGCCCACGTAGTACGCGCGCGCCGTGCCGCCGCGGATTCGCAGGCCGTGCCCCTGACGCACCCAGCCGTAGTAGGCCGCGCCGCGGGCCACCGCGAGGTCCAGGTCCGCGCCCTCCAGCTCCTTCGCCGGGGGCGCCCCTTCCGCGGCGAGCCACTGGTTGAGGACCTCCATCACGCGGCCCTTCAGCGGCCCGGCCTTGAAGACGCCGCCGTTGAAGAGCACCGCGGTGGGGTGCAGGAAGCTCTTGCCCGCCACGTCCACCGGCGAGTCCGCGCTGGCCGCCAGCGCCTGCGCCTGCCGGGTGAGGAAGGCCGCCAGGTGCTTCGTCACCGCCGGATCCTGCGCGTACGGCAGCGCCATCTGCGCCAGGCCCGTGCGGCGCCCGGTGCGCGGCATGTCCGCCACCTCCGTCACCGGGAAGAAGCCGTCCGTGAGGACGCGGTCCAGCTCCTCGCGCGTCAGCTCCGTGCGCAGCGTGCCGCCGATGAGCGACGAGCCCCGGCCAGGAATCGCGATGGGCACCCGGTCCACGGAAGGGTCCGCGTACAGCGTCTCCTTCGCCTGCCGGCACCCGTAGGTGAGGCCGTTGAACTGCCACGCGTCCAGCTTGCGCCCGTCCGCCGCCATCCGCTGGTTGAGCGTGTGCGCCAGGGCGAGGTCCATGTTGTCGCCGCCCAGGAGGATGTGGTCGCCCACCGCCACGCGCAGCAGCTCCAGGTCGCCCTCGCGGTCCTTCACGGTGATGACGGAGAAGTCGGACGTGCCGCCGCCCACGTCCACCACGAGGATGACCTCCCCGGGCTGCACCTGCCTGCGGAAGTTCTCCCCCATCGCCTCCAGCCACGCGTACAGCGCGGCCTGCGGCTCCTCGAGCAGGGTGATGTGCTCCAGGCCCGCCGCCTTCGCGGCCTCCAGCGTCAGGTCGCGCGCCGCCGCGTCGAAGGACGCCGGGACGGTGACGATGACCTCCTGCTTCGACAGCGCGTTGCCGGACTCCTCCTGCGCGCGGGCGAAGGTGTGGTCCCACGCCTCCTTCAGGTGGCGCAGGTAGCGCTCGGACGCATCCAGCGGCGACACGCGCTGAACCTCCGGCGGCGCCTGCCAGGGAAGCAGCGCCGAGCGCCGGTCCACGCCCGGATGCGACAGCCAGCTCTTCGCGGACGACACCAGCCGCGTGGGCACCTTCGCCCCGTGCGAACGGGCGAAGTCACCCACGATGACGCCCGGCTCCTGGCTCCACGGCAGCGCGAGGCTGCCCTCCGGGAACTCCTGCGCGCTGGGGAGATAGAGGAAGGAGGGAAGCAGCGGGCGCGCTTCCACGGTGCCGGGCGCCGTCACCTGCGGCACGGGCAGCATGGACTGCGAAGGGCCGCGCGGCTTGCCGTCCTCGAGGTTGAAGTAGGACACCGCGGAGTGCGTGGTGCCCAGGTCGATGCCGATTGCGTATCGGGCCATATCGGTCAGGAACCCCGGGAAGGGGCCTTGTGGTTCCTCGAAGGGAGGGGACTTCGGGAGATGCGCCGCCTGCTCCTCAGGCGGGCATCAGGCGAGCTCGACTTCCGCCGGCGCCAGCACGCGCGGCTCCATGGCGGGGCTGACGGTCGGGAACTTCACCTCCGTGGTCACCCAGCCGTGGTGCCGGAGCGTGCCGCCATAAGGAGGTTCGCCGGCGACGTTGCCGGTGAGCCGGATGCGCTGCGCGTCGAAGCCCGGCGGCACCGTCACCTTGTCGCCCTCGCCCTGCGGCAGCACCGGCTGGAGTGTCAGGTACTGGTGCACCACCTTGCGGCAGCCCTCATGGACGATGCGGGCCGCCGCGCCCACGTCCGCGTCCGGGAAGGCCGCGACGTTCTCCTGCACGAAGTCCAGGAAGCGGCCCTCGCGCTGGAGCATGGCCAACAGAGACAGGGCGCTCGCGTGCTCGCGCTCGGGAGGCAGGGGGGCGGGCGCCACGGGCGCCGGGACGGCGGTCGTCTTCACCGGCGGTGGGGCCTGCGTGTCCCCGGACGGAAGCTCCTTGAGCTGCCCGGCGTCATAGGCGCGGCTGGTCGGCAGCACCGCCTGCGCGAATTCGCGGGACACGAGGCAGCGCCAGAAGCACAGCCAGGCGAGCCAGAAGCGGGCGAAGAACGACAGGGAGGCGGACGGGTCGGTCATCGGCCCCGGATAACAAAGCCGGAAGCCTTTGCAATTCGCCAATGGCCTGAAATGCAAAGGGCCTCACGGTTTCCCGTGAGGCCCTTCGGTTTTTCATGGTGGAGGTGGACGGGATCGAACCGACGACCTTCGCATTGCGAACGCGACGCTCTCCCAACTGAGCTACACCCCCATATGGGGACTGCTGGCTGCCTGCTGCGCCTCGCGGGGGTTGGGTCCCGTGAAGTGAGTGGGCTAGTACCGGAGCCTCACCCTGCTGTCAAGCAGCTCGTTTTCGGCACCAACCCTGCGATTGACGTGCCGCACTGTGGATGCCATAAAAACCGCCTTCCAGTACCGCATCCTTCCCGGCCATTCCGGGCACCTTCTGGTTCATGTCCACCTCCCCATCGAAGACGTTGAGCCCCACCGAGCTCGCGAAGCTTGAGCATTCGTTCGCTTCCGACCCCTCGTCGGATGCGTACAAGCCCCTGGCGGAGGCGTACCTCGACCTGGGTCGCTTCATGGAAGCGATGGTCGTCTGCAAGAAGGGCGTCAAGGCGCACCCGACCGCGGCCGATCCCCGCATCCTCCTGGCCCGCGTCTACGCGGCGCAGAACAAGGACAAGAAGGCGCTCGAAGAGGTGATGGGCGCCCTCCAGGTCCAGCCGGAGGACAAGGCCGCCCTGCGCATGGCGGGCGTGCTGCAGATCAAGGGCGGCGAGGCCGACACCGGTCGCGGCAACCTGCTCAAGGCCTACCAGGCGGACCCCGGCGATCCGGAGACCGTCACGCTCCTCCAGCAGTACAAGGTGGAGATCCCCCGCCC
>NZ_RAWN01000228.1:0-13956 GCF_003668895.1 Corallococcus sp. AB045 | reverse complement strand
GGCTGGTAGAGGCCGGGGGTGAGCGGGGCGGCCTGCTCGGAGTGGCGCACGTCGGGAGGGGGCTCCAGCCGGACGGCGTCCGCGCGCTCGCGGGCCTCTTGCGGCGTGGGCGCGTCCATCACCCACTTCCCGGCCTCCATGCCGTTCTGCCCGGTGTGGGCGTCCTGGAGGCCGGCGAAGCCCTGGTCCTTGAGGGCCTGCTCGAAGGCGGCCTTGCCCTCCTCGGCGGGCGGGTGCTGCGCGGCGGCCTCCGCGTAGGCGGCGAAGAAGGCCCACAGGCGGGCCACCCGGTCCGACGAGGGCAGCGACGAGGGCCGCACCTGCGCGGCCAGGAGCGCCCCGTCCGACGCGAAGCGCTTGCCCACCGCGAGGTGGCTCTCCAGGTCGTTCAGGTCCGAGGGGATGAGCGACTCCACGTCCAGCACCGGCCCGCGCGCCTCGCCCGCGCCCAGGTAGGGGCTGGCGGTGGTGGGGACGGAGCCGGGCGTCCGGAAGCCGTCGGCGCCCTTGCGCCGGGGCCCCTGGGTGGCCGTGCCGGGGGACTCGAAGCCCGTGCCGGCGTCCGCGCGGGGCGCGCGTGTCGTCCCGCCGCCCTTGTCGGTGCGAGGGGGCAGCGGGCCCCGGTTGGGAACGCCCACGCGGGCCGAGCGCGCGCCCGCATCCCGCGGCGTGCCGTCCGCGTCGCCGCCTTCCGGGGAGGCGTCGGTCTCCAGGCCTTCGCCGCCGGGGAGGCCGGGCTCGCCGCCGGTCTCCATCCCCTCGCCGCCGGGGAGCCCTTCTGCTCCGGGTTCCCCTCCAGGCTCCAGACGCGCGCCGCCGTCGGCTTCCGGCGGAAGTCCCACGGGTGGGGACCCGATGCGGGTGCGGTCGCCGGGTGACGTGGTGGGGGTGGAGGTCTCCATCCCGTCATCGCGGAACGGAGACGCCGGCGACGGGCTCGCGGGCCCCGAGCGCCCACCGCCGGAGCGGGGGCCACCAGAGCCGGGAGGACCTCCTGCGCGGGGGCCGCGGATGTCGCCGACGTTTCCCATCACGAAGGATTCTCTCACAACGAGAACCCCGAGTTGCATGGGGGGCTACTCTCCCTCGCGCTCCGCCTCCACGGGGGTCGTCATCCCGTTGGCATCCAGACGGACGCGGTACACGGCGTTGAGGCCGTCCCCGTCCGTGTCCGCGCGGGCGAGGCAGGACACCTCCGGTTCACCCACGGGGCTCTCCTCCACCCGCACCTCGTACTGGAGGTGAACGGCGGGGCCGGGGTCGAAGCCGATGCGGCGGAAGTCCTCGTGGTCCTTGGGGAAGGGCACGGCCTCGCCCCGTTGGGGCACGGGGACGGGATAGGGCGCGATGGGCACGTAGTCGCCGTGCTCGTCGCGGAAGCCCTGCACGGCGTCGCACAGGGCCAGCACCTGGACACGGGCCTCGGTGGCCACCTGCTCCGGTGACACGGCTCCGGAGCCCTTCATCGCCGGCAATCTGGCGATGAACAGGCCGGTGGCGGCCACCGCCGCGAAGACGGTGACGGCGATGCCCATGCGCACCGCCGTGTTGCGCGGGCGCGCGGGGCCGGGCTCCGGAGGCGAAGACATCAGGCCCACTCCCGGGGATTGCGCAGCACCTCCACCAGCCGGGCTTCGGGCGTGCCGGGCTCCGGGTGGTAGTCGTAGCGCCAGCGCACGCGCGGCGGCAGCGACATGAGGATGGACTCCGTGCGCCCCTGCGTCTCCAGGCCGAAGATGGTGCCCCGGTCGTAGACGAGGTTGAACTCCACGTAGCGGCCCCGGCGCACCTCCTGCCAGAAGCGCTGCGCCTCCGTCACCGGCGTGTCCTTGTGCTTCTTCGCGATGGGCAGGTACGCGGGGATGAAGCTGTTGCCGCAGGCCTGCACGAAGGCGAACTCGCGCTCCAGGTCACCGCCCATGTTTTCGAAGAAGACGCCGCCCACGCCGCGCGCCTCTCCCCGGTGGCGCAGGTGGAAGTACGAATCGCACGCGGCCTTGAAGCGCGGGTAGTACGCGGGGTCGTGCGCGTCGCACGCGGCCTTGTGCACGCGGTGGAAGTGGGCCGCGTCCTCGTCGTCCAGGTAGTACGGCGTCAGGTCCGCGCCGCCGCCGAACCACGCCCTCCCGCCCTGGTGGATGAAGCGGTAGTTGGCGTGCACGGTGGGCACGTGCGGGCTGCGCGGGTGCAGCACCAGCGACAGGCCCCCGGCCCAGAAGGTGCGCCCCTCGCCCTGGAGCTTCTTCGCGAAGACCTCTTCCAGCTCGCCGTGGACGATGGAGATGTTGACGCCCGCCTTCTCCAGGACGGCGCCCTCCTCCAGCACGCGGCTGCGGCCTCCACCGCCTCCGGGCCTGCTCCACGCGTCCTCGCGGAAGCGGCCCTGGCCGTCCAGGTCCTCCAGCGCTCCGCAGATGTCGTCCTGGAGCTTCTGGATGAAGGCGGTCATGCGCCCCTTCAAACCCTCCACATCCACCGTCGCCGTCATGCCCGTTGTCTCCCTGTCGCGGGTTGAACGGGAGGACACACTACTAAGGGCCCTGGGCGGACGGGGCCTCGAAGTCCACGGGGGGCGTCGACGGCGCCAGGTTGCCCGCTGCATCGAAGGCCTCGATGCGCGCGCGGTAGCTGCGCCCGTCCTCTAGAGAGAACGCCCCACCGCAGGCCTCATGGCCCAGATAAGCCGTATTGCCTTGCACGGGCAGCAGGTACTGCTGGGGAGAGATGCCCAGCCGGCGCGGCGACAGCTTCACCACCAGGAAAGCAGGGCTCTCCTCGCGCAGCGCCAGGTTGAGCTTCACGAAGCGCGCGATGCCCTGGGGCGAGCGGCGCACGAAGCCCTCCGACACGGCGGGACGCTTCACCCACTTGGGGGCCTTGGCGTCCGGCCCCTTGCCGCTCAGCCACGACGGCTGCGCGCCCACCTGACCATTGAGGAGGGCGATGTTGGGGAGCACCTCCTGCAGGTTCAGGAAGTAGCGCTTGTCCGGCTGCATCGGCTCCGCCAGCTTGAGGATGATGGTGGCGCGGCCCAGGGAGCTCTCCCAGCCCTTGGTGACCTTGAGCTTCACCTCGTGGTCGGTGGAGACCAGCTTCAGCGGCTTGCCCACCAGTCCCAGCACCGGTGACTTCGCGGTGCCCACGCCCTCCAGCAGGATGCGCATGTTGGTGGGGACGATGCCGCCGGGCGCGGGATACAGCTGCACTCCATCCCCGGTGCACTGGGCGGAGGCGTTGGCGGCGGACAGCAGGGCAGCGGCGAACACGAGGGCTCGGAACACGATGCCGCGCAGTGTGCGCCGGGAATGGCCGGGAGGGAAAGTCCCGGCGGACCCGGCCCTTCAGTGCTTGGGGCCTTCGTCCTCCTCCAGGGGGATGGTGCCGAAGCGCGCCTCGTAGCGCTGCACGTTTTCCTGGAGCGCCTTCAGGAGCCGCTTGGCGTGGCGCGGGCTGGTGATGATGCGCGAGCGCACGCGGGCCAGGGGCTGCTGCGGTTGAACGTAGAGGAAGTCCAACACGAACTCCGAGTCCGTGTGATTCACCAGGACCAGGTTGCTGTACTGGCCATTGGACACCTCTTCGGTCATCTGCACCTGGAGCTGCACTTCAGGGGGCTTCGTCGGAGTGTCGGCCATGAGTCAGGCGGCATAGCGCCTGGGGCCCGCCGTGGCCAGTGTCCTCCCTGTGAGCACGCGCTGGCGGGACATCGACGGGGAGTCCACCGCGCCCTTCGTGCTGGGGCGGGGGCCTGACGCCTGTCTGCTCCTGCATGGCTTCACCGGCAGTCCCTGGGAGGTGCGTCCCCTGGGCGAGGCCCTGGCGGCGAGGGGGATGCGCGTGGTGGCGCCAAGGCTTCCGGGCCACGGCACCACGCCGGAGGCGATGCTGGACGTGGACTTCCGCGACTGGCAGGCCTGCGCGGACGAGGCGCTGGCGTCGCTCTCCGGACACCGCCGCGTGTTCGTCGCCGGACTGTCCATGGGCGCGCTCCTGGCGCTGCGGCTGGCCGCGCATCAACCGGAAGCGGTGCACGCGCTCGTGCTGGTGGCGCCCGCGGTGCGCTTCCGGGGCGCGCGCATGGCGCTGGTGCGCCAGCTGTGCCGCACGCCGCTGCTCGAATGGACCACGCCGTGGGTGGACAAGGGCGGCACGGACATCTCCGACCCTGCCGCGCTGGCGCAGGCGCCGGTGCTGTCCGCGTTCCCGGTGGCCCGGCTGCGCGACCTGTGCAGGCTGCAGGACCTGGCGCTGGCGGACGCGCCCCGGGTGCGCTGCCCGGTGATGGTGGCCACCGCGGAGCAGGACCACGTGGTGGATCCGGAGGGCGGACGCTGGCTCGCGCGGCGGATGAAGGCGTGTCCCTCGGTGCGGCACGTGGCCTATCCGGAGGGCTTCCACATCATCCCGCGCGACGTGTGCGGGGCGCGGCTCGCCCGGGAGGTGGGGGACTTCCTCCAGCCGTGGCGCGCGGAGGAGGCCTTCAGGAGCTTGCCGGATTGGGTGGAGGGGCAAGACGCGCCACCGCCGTGAGCAGCTCCACCGCGTCGAGCGGCTTGGTGACAAAGGCGCTGAAGCCCGCGCGCAGGGCGCGGTCGCGGTCCTCGCGGCGCGCGGCGGCGGTGACGGCGAGCGCGGGCACGCCGCCTCCGGACTCCCAGGGCAGCGCGCGCAGCCGGTACAGGAGCGAGTAGCCGTCCTCGCCGGCCAGCGCCACGTCCGTCACCACCACCGTGGGCGGAGAGCGGCGCACTTCATCCATGGCGTCGGTGACGTTGGTGGCGGTGAGCACGTGCGCGCCCACGCGGGTGAGCAGCACGGACATCCACTCGCGCGCGTCCGGCTGGCCATCCACCACCAGCACGCGCTGGCCCTCCAGCTCCGGGAAGCGAGGCAGCGTCAGGCCCTCCACGGGACGCGGCACGCGCAAGGCGCCCGGGGCCGTGCCCACGCGCGAGCGGGGCAGCACGACGGTGAACGTGGCGCCCTTTCCCAGCCCGTCGCTGACGGCCGTCACGGTGCCGCCGTGCAGCTCCACCAGGTGCCGCACGATGGACAGGCCCAGGCCCAGACCGCCGTGCTGGCGGCTCACGCCGGTGTCCGCCTGCTGGAAGCGCTGGAAGAGGAAGGGCAGGAAGTCCGCGGGGATGCCCTCGCCGTCGTCGCGCACCACCAACTCCGCGCCCTCGCCGCGCGTGCGCGCGGACACCGTCACGTGGCCGCCGGGCGGCGTGAACTTGATGGCGTTGGAGAGCAGGTTCCACACCACCTGCTGCAAGCGGTCCGGGTCGCCGAATAGAGGCACGCCATCCTCGTCCACGGAGACATCGAGCGTCAGCTCGCGCGCGAGCGCCGTGGGCCTGACGGCATCCAGCGCCGCCTCCACCACGTGGCCCAGCTCCAGCGGAACCGGCTCCAGGCGCAAGCGGCCGTTGGCGATGCGGCTGATGTCGAGCAGGTCCTCGATGAGCTGTCTTTGCGCGCGGGCGTTGCGCTCGATGGCCTCCACCGCGCGCTGGCGCTTGTCTTCACCCAGCAGGCCCTGCCGCAGCATCTGCGACCAGCCGAGGATGGACGTGAGCGGCGTGCGCAGCTCGTGGGACACCGTGGCGAGGAACGCGTCCTTGGCGCGGCTGGCCGCCTCCGCGACGCTCCGGGCCGCGCGCTCTTCGTCATACAGGCGTGCGCGGTCCAACGCCTGCGCGCACAGGCGGCCCACCGTCAGCAGGAAGGCACGTTCTGGCGCGTCGAAGTCGCGCGCGTCACCGAAGCCCAGGCCCAGCGCGCCGAACACGCGCCCACCGCTCACCAGCGGCACCGAGGCCCATGCCAACAGGGGACGCTCGCGGGACAACTGCGCGAGCCTCGGGTAGCGCGCCATGCACTCCGTCCACGAGCCCAGCGCGCAGGGCTCGCGGGTGCGCGTCACGTCCGTGAGGGGACAGGTCGCGGAGACCTCGAAGCGCTGCCAGCCCTCCAGCTCACCGGGAGAGAAGCCATACGCGGCGGCGCGCTCGAAGACGTCCAGGGCCGCTCCCGCGGGCACCACCACCAGGCCGGTGATGGCCCCCATGGCGAGGGCGCCTTCGCGCGCGGCCACCTCCACCACCTGCGCGGGGGTGAGCGCTTCGGAGAGCGCGGCGGTCATCGCCTGGAGGCGTTCGGTGCGCCAGGCCGCGGTGGTCCACGCGGCGCGGCGGGTGCGCACGAGCTCCGTCACATCCACCGCGAAGGCGAGCACGCCCTCCACCTTCCCCTGGGCGTCGCGTCGCGGCAGCAGGGACAGGTTGAAGAAGAGCTCCTCGTCGGCGGTGCGCGCGTGGGCGGACGCCTCGCGCAGGTGCAGGGCTTCTCCGGTGGCGAAGACGCGGTCCCAGGCCTCGTGCCAGCCGGGACCTCCCAGTTGGGGGCAGGCCTCGCGCAGCGGAATGCCCACCTGGCCATGCGTGTCGAGCAGCGTCAGGCGCGTGGAGGTGCTGAACTCAATGTGGTGGACGGGGCCGCGGTAGAGGCCGAAGAAGGCAGGGAGCTGCTGAAGCAGCTCATGCAGCGGCGGGGGCACACTGCCGGACGCCGCGACCCATCCGGCCTGGGCTTCATTCATGTGTGGCCCCCCCTACCCCGCGGAAGGCAAGGCTTCCGGCGAGAAGAGGCGGCCATCAAACACCGGGACGTGTCGGCACGCACGAAAAGCAACCCGGACAACCTGCCAGGTGTCATGGGCTGAGCGCTCCCTGGTGCTGCTGGCGTCCAGTAGCGGGCATCCCTCCTGGTTGGGCGGGGAAACACTCCCGGACGCCGGGCATCGGCTATGTCGGATGCCCGGCATGCCTTCCACTCCTCCCGATTCGCGGCCCCTCGTCGAACTGCGCGCCGTCACCAAGTCCTACGCGGAAGGCGATTCCGTGCGCGAGGTGCTCTCCGGCACGTCGCTCTCCCTGCACCGGGGCGAGTTCGTGGTGCTGCTGGGCCGCAGCGGCTCCGGCAAGTCCACGCTGCTCAACCTCATCAGCGGCATCGACCAGGCGACGCACGGTGAAATCCTGGTGGAGGGCCGCGACCTGGGGCGCATGCCGGAGCGGGACCGCACGCTGCTGCGCCGCGAGCGCATCGGCTTCATCTTCCAGGCGTTCAACCTGCTGCCCACGCTGACGGTGGAGGAGAACGTGCGGCTGCCGCTGGAGCTGCTCGGACGCTCGAGCGCCGAGGCCAGCGCGCGGGCTCGGGAGCTGCTGGAACGGGTGGGATTGGGGACGCGCGCGAACAGCTTCCCGGACCGGCTCTCCGGCGGAGAACAGCAGCGCGTGGCGGTGGCGCGAGCCCTGGCCCATGCCCCGCCGCTGCTGCTGGCGGACGAGCCCACGGGCAACCTGGACGAGGAGACGGGCGGACAGGTGTTGGACCTGCTGGAAGGACTCACGCGGCAGGGCCATGCTTGCGCGCTCATCGTCACGCACGAGCCCGCGATGGCGGAGCGCGCGGACCGGGTGCTGACGATGGAGAACGGACGCCTGGTGGAGCGCCCCGGCGGCGCGCGCGGACGGGGGACGCCATGAGGGCGCTGCTCGCACGCTCCAGCCTGCGGCACCTGGGCGGGCACCCGTGGCTCACGGCGCTGTCGCTGCTGGGCATCGCGATGGGCGTGGCGGTGGTGGTGTCCATCGACCTGGCGAGCGGCAGCGCGCTGCGCGCCTTCGAGCAATCCACGGACGTCGTCGCGGGCCGCGCCACGCATCAGCTCACCGGCGGCACGTCCGGCCTGCCAGAGGGTGTCTACACGGCGCTGAAGCTTCGGCCGGACTCGCCTGACGCGGCGCCCGTGGTGCAGGGCTTCGTGCAGGTGGAGGGAGGCAACCACCGCACGCTCACGCTGCTGGGATTGGATCCGTTCGCGGAGGCCCCCTTCCGGGACTTCTCCACCGGAGGCGCGGTGGGAGACATCGGCGCGCTGCTCACGCGGCCCGGCACGGTGGTGATGGGCGCGAAGACGGCGCGGAGCCTGGGCGTGAAGGCCGGGGACACGCTGCCGGTGACGGTGACGGGGCTTCGGCGGGAGCTGCGCGTGTCGGCCCTGCTGACGCCTTCGCAGGAGACGACGGAGCGCGCGCTGGAGTCGCTGCTCATCGCGGACATCTCCACCGCGCAGGAGGTGCTGGGCCTGGAGGGCCGGCTGACGCGCGTGGACCTGCGCTTGAAGGGCGGAGAGGCGCAGGCCGCGGCGCTCAAGGCCACGCTGCCGCCGGGCGCGGAGCTGGTCCAGACGTCGGGGCGCGCGGGCACGGTGGAGCAGATGACGCGGGCGTTCCGCACCAACCTCACCGCGCTGTCGCTGCTGGCGCTCGTGGTGGGGATGTTCCTCATCTACAACACGATGACGTTCTCCGTGGTGCAGCGGCGCGGGATGCTGGGCCGGCTGCGCGCGGTGGGCGTGACGCGAGGAGAGCTGTTCGCGCTGGTGCTGGGCGAAGCCCTGCTCCTGGGCATGGTGGGCACCGCGGCGGGGCTGCTGCTGGGCATCCTGATGGCCAGCGGCCTGGTGGGCCTCATCACCCGCACCATCAACGACCTGTACTTCGTGGTGAACGTGCGGCGTCTGTCCCTGGAGCCGTTCACGTTGTTCAAGGGCCTGAGCCTGGGCCTGGGCGCGACGGTGCTGGCGGCGCTGGTGCCCGCGTGGGAGGCGGCGCGGGCTGCACCGGTGACGGCGCTGCGGCGCTCGACGGTGGAGGACGTGTCACGCAACCGGGCGCCGAAGCTGGCGGTGCTGGGGCTGATCATCCTGGCCATCTCGGCGGCGGTGCTCGCGTGGCCCACGCAGGCGCTGATGCCGGCGTATGCAGGGCTCTTTGGCGTGCTGCTGGGCAGCGCGCTACTGGTGCCCTGGGTGACGGAGAAGCTGACGGTGGCGGCGGCGCGGCCGCTGGGCGCGATGTTCGGTCCACTGGGGCGCATGGCGGCGCGCGGCGTGACGGCGAGCCTGTCGCGCACGGCGGTGGCGCTGGCGGCGCTGATGGTCGCGGTGGCGACGACGGTGGGCGTGGGCCTGATGGTGTCCAGCTTCCGCGGCACGGTGGCGGCGTGGCTGGAGTCCGCGTTGCAGGCGGACGTGTTCGTGTCGCCGCCTTCACTGGTGGCGCGGCGCGGGGATTCGTCGCTGGTGCCGGGGCTCGCGGAGAAGCTGCGGTCCACGCCGGGTGTCGAAGCGAGCGGCTCCATCCGGGTCATCCACGTGCGCATCAACGACGTGGACACGGACCTGCTGGCGGTGGACTTCGCGAAGGGCCACGAGCGGACGTACCGCTTCAAGGAAGGGCGCGCGGAGGACGTGTGGCGGCAGCTGGACGCGTCCCCTGACGCGCTCATCGTGTCGGAACCCTTCGCGTTCCACCGGGGCGTGCACGCGGGAGACACGCTGCGAGTGGCTACCGACAAGGGGCCACACGACTTCCGCGTGGCGGGCGTGTACTTCGACTATGGCTCGGACGTGGGCACGGTGCTGATACCGCGTGCCACGTATGAGCACTGGTACGAGGACCGGGGCGTCTCCGGCCTGTCCCTCTTCGCCGCGCCCGGACAGGACGTGGACGAACTGGTGGCCCGCGTGCGCGACCGCGCGGGCGGTGAGCAGGCGTTGAACGTGCGCGCGAACCGGGCGCTGCGGCAAGCGTCGATGGAGGTGTTCGACCGGACCTTCACCATCACGCAGGTGCTGCGACTGCTGGCCATTGGCGTCGCGTTCGTGGGCGTGCTGAGCGCGCTGATGTCGTTGCAGTTGGAGCGGGCGCGCGAGTTCGCGGTGCTGCGCGCGACGGGGCTCACGCCGGGACAACTGTGGGGCATGGTGTCTTTGCAGACGGGCCTGCTGGGCTTGCTCGCGGGGTTGTTCTCCATCCCGCTGGGTCTGGCATTGGCCTACGTGCTGGTGCACGTCATCAATCAGCGCTCGTTCGGGTGGACGTTGCAGCTGGTGGTGGCGCCGGGAGTGGTGGGTCAGGCGGTGGTGCTGGCACTGGTGGCGGCGGCGCTCGCGGGGCTGTACCCGGCGTGGCGCATGGCGCGCGCGAACCCGGCCATGGCGCTGCGGGAGGAGTGAGGCATGGGGCGGGGACTCGTCATCGGGGTGGTGTTGGTGCTCGCCGCGCTGGGCGTGGCGGTGGGCGTGGTGCTGCGGGACACGGAGGACACCGGGCCCGCGAACACAGGCGGCATGACGGTCGCGTCCGCGATGGGCGGGGACGGCGGCACGGAGGGCTACGCGCGCGCGATGGAGCCCCGGCCCTTCCACTTCCCGGAGGACCACGGCCCCCACCCCGACTTCCGCACCGAGTGGTGGTACTGGACGGGAAATCTTGAGACGCAGGACGGGCGCGCCTTCGGCTACCAGTTCACGCTGTTCCGCAGCGCGCTGTCGCCGGAGCAGCCTCAGCGCGAGTCCGGCTGGGGCACGCGGCAGGTGTTCATGGGGCACTTCACGCTGACGGACGTGAGCGCCGGGAAGTTCCACGTCACCGAGCGCTTCAGCCGCGCGGCGCAGGGACTGGCGGGCGCGAACGGGGCACCCTTCCATGTCTGGCTTCAGGACTGGGACGTGCGCAGCGAAGGCACGGGCGGCACGTGGCCCATGCACCTGCGCGCGCAGGGCGACGGGGTGACGCTGGAGCTGACTCTGGACGAGGGCAAGCCGCCGGTGCTCCAGGGCGACAAGGGCTTGAGCCAGAAGGGCGCGGAGCGGGGCAACGCGTCCTACTACTACTCGATGCCGCGCATGCCTTCGCGGGGCACGGTGTCGGTGGACGGGCAGACGGTGCAGGTGAAGGGCGAGAGCTGGATGGACCGCGAGTGGAGCACCAGCGCGCTGAGCGGCGACCAGGTGGGCTGGGACTGGTTCGCGCTCCAGCTCTCCGATGGCAGCGAGCTGATGCTCTACCAACTGCGCAAGAAGGACGGTTCGAAGGACTCCTTCAGCGCGGGCGTGTACGTGCCCACGACAGGTGAGGCCGTGCACCTGACCGCCGACGACATGCAGCTGGAGCCGAGGGGCACATGGAAGAGCCCGCGTGGCGGCGAGTACCCGGCGGGCTGGCGCGTCCAGGTTCCCAAGGTGTCGCTGGAGCTGACGGTGACGCCGAAGTTGCCGGACCAGGAGCTGCCGGTGCTGGTGCGCTACTGGGAGGGCGCGGTGACCGTGGACGGCACGCGCGAGGGCCGGCCCGTGCAGGGGCGCGGCTACCTGGAGATGACGGGCTACGCGGACGAGCCACGGAGCGAGGAGACGGTCCGCGGCCGCACGCCGTGACTCAGCCCCGGGCGGCCCGATTCACCTGGATGGCGTGGGCCTCCTTCAGGTACGGGCGCAGCAGCCGGAGCGTTTCGTGGCTGGGGTTGAGCACGCTCAGCCAGAACATCCGCGCGTAGGCCGGGTGCGGCAGGAGCACGTCCAGGTCCGCGTAGTCCACGTTCGGGTCGAGCTCCGGGAACAGCTTCTGGAAGCTCTCCTTGCTCACGCCCAGGTTCAGCCGGAACACGCCGTCGCGGTCCAGCTCCGAGTGATGGTCGAACTCGGTGTCCCGCGTGACGATGGTCGCGAAGGGGAACTTCCGCTCGTCCCCCGCGAAGAAGAAGAGGTCTTGCGTGGAGGTGTCCACGTGCACGTCCTTGAAAGCGTCCTGGATGTACTCCGCCAGCGCTTCCAGGCTGATGGCTCCTGTCATGACGTCCTCCCCCGAGGTCGAACCGTGCGTGACTTACCACGCACGGCGACAGTGGGGGGGACGGACGCCTGCCGCCATCCGGGCTAGCGGACCCAGTTGGCCGAGAAGCTCCCCGCCACCTCCGTGAAGGAGTTGGGCCCCGTCATCGTGATGGTCACGGCCCGGGGAGCAGGGTGTCCTGGGCAGGTGCCTGAGCCGTACATGATGCGCGTTCCAGTGTAGGTCCCGGGAGTAGAGCCCGGGGTCAGCCCCGTGAATTTCGTGTCGCCCACCAGCCAGCAGCCGTCGCCACCGCTCGACAGGACGCCGGTGCTGCCACCGAAGGTGGCGCATCCCGGCCAGCTCGTCTGACACCACGTCCCAATCAGCGGGTCGCCCGGAGGAAGGACGGAGAACTCCTGGGAGGACAACGCGGAGGACTCCTCCATCGCCCCACCACAGGCGGTGGCGAAGAGGGAAAGAACGACCGCGAGCGCTTGTCTTTTCATGGGGCGTGACCTCTCAAAGGGAATCATTGCAAGACACGAAGCCCTGCCATCCTCTCCGTTCAACCACCCCATGACAATCATTACCAGGGAAGCACTAAAATTCCTCTCACAGCGCAGTCAGCTCAAGTGACCCGGGTTCGAACAAACCCTCTCGCGGCAGCTCATCCAGCGGTGCTCCTCCGGTGAGTCTGGAAACCGCCTGTCAGCTCTGAAGCTGGAGGTCGGGGATGGTGGCGAGCAGCGCGGCCCATTCGGGGTCGCCCGCCATCTTCTCCGCGTGCATCGCGCGGATCTTCTCGCCCAGCGCGGGGTCGGCGTCGTCGGACAGGGCCATGCGCCAGAGTCGCCCCACGAGCGGCAGGAAGAGCAGGTCCCCCCGCACGGTGCAGGGGATCATCGAAGTAACGGCGCAGGGCGGACAGGTCCGCGATGCCCACGCAGTACGCATGGGTGAAGCCGTCGGCCGGGTTTCCCAGGTCCTTCCCCACGACAGAGAACGCGACCGCCTCCGACTTCGCCGTGCGGGAGATGGCTTCGAGGGCCCGGGCCTTCTCCTCCTCCGGCACACCGTCCCTGAAACGGAAACGCAGCAGGTTGATGAACCTGCACGGACGATAGGGACGCGCCCGCGCCAGGGCAGGCGGTAACCTTGGGTAACCCCCACGATGTGGTTTCCATCTGGTTACCACTCCAGGGTGATGCCCATACTCCGCCGCCGCAAGAACAAGACGCCGCCGTTGCCGCCGCTCTGCCCTCTCACGGAGTGCATGCGACTGCTCGGCGGCGCGTGGACCGCGAACATCGTCTGGCGTCTCAGCGGAGACCCTCGCCGCTTCAGTGAGCTGCGCTCCGACATCCCTCGCATCTCCGCGAAGGTGCTCAGCGCGAAGCTGCGCACGCTGGAGGAGAACGGCGTGCTCACGCGCCACGCCGTCGCCAGCTCACCGCCGTCGGTCGAATACGCGCTGACCCCGCTGGGCCGGGAGCTCCTCCCGGTCATCGACACCATCGTCCAGGCGGGGATGAAGCTTCAGCGCATGCAGGCCGCTATGCCGCGAAGCGCTCCCGGATCGCCGCGGCGCCCCCGCGCTCCAGCCACGCGTCGAATGTGAGCAGTCCCGGCGCCAGCCGCCGCAGCGCCGGGATGTCCGCGCTCTCGAACACAAAACCATCCTCGAACAGCTTCACGAGCTTGCGCAGCATCGGGCTCGCCGCAAGCATCTCTGGCGGAAACCGTGAGTAGGAGATGGACGTCCCGGTGGCCCGGCCGATCTTCTCCGCGAGTGCATTGCCGGTGAGCGAGTCTCCCGCCATCTCCAGCGTGCTCCCCACGTACGTGCGCGGATCCGCGAACACGCGCGCGGTCAGTACGCCGATGTCCTCACCCGCGATGAACTGCATGGGCTGCTCCGGCTGGATGAAGAACTGGAGCGCCCCCCGTGTCAGGCCGAAGTCCGGCACCAGCAGCAGCTCCATGAAGGTCCCCGGCCGCACGATGGTCGCGCGAAGGCCACTGGCCCGGACGTGCTCCTCGATGCGCCACTTGGTCTCGAAGTGGTCCACACCCGTGCCGGGACGCAGCCCCAGCACCGACGTGTAGACGAAGTGCTCTACGCCCGCCGCCTTCGCCGCGTCCGCGATGGATGTGCCGAAGCGGACCTCGTCGTCGTCCGTGACGCCGTAGCTCGCCTGTGCCGAGCTGGGCTGGATGCTGAAGACGCCGTACGCCCCCGCGACCGCATGGTCGAGCGACGCACGGT
>NZ_RAWN01000227.1:0-14256 GCF_003668895.1 Corallococcus sp. AB045 | reverse complement strand
GCGTCGGAGGACGCGGCGGGGTGGCGCCCGGACGCACCGTGGGGCGCGTCACCGCCTGGGGGCGGGCCACGGCGGGGCGTTCGGACGGCAGCCGGCCCGGTTCCACGTCTCCCATGTCCACGCGGCCGCGGAAGCTGGCCCCGTCCACGATGATGACGCGGGGGGCGCGGATGTCGCCCACCATGCGGCCCTCGCGGGTGAGTTCCACGCTCTCCGTGGCGTTGATGTTGCCCACCACCACGCCGCTGACGATGGCGTTTCGCACCGCCACGTTGGCCTTCACCACGCCGGACGGCTCCACGATGAGGGTACGGCTGAGGGTGAGCTCACCCTCGACGCGCCCGCGGACCGTGAGGTCCTCGTCACCCGTGAGCCGACCGCTGATGAGGATGGAAGGCCCCACCACGGTGTTGTCGACGGAGTTGCCTGCAAGATCCTTCGCGGTCGCCACGGATCAGCGCTCCTTCATGTCCATGTCGACGTTGCCCTTGAAGGAGGCACCGTCGGCGATGAGGATGCGCGGGGCCTTGATGTCGCCCACCACGCGGCAGTCCGTCTTCAGCTCGACCTTGTCGCTGGCGGCGATGTTGCCCGTCACGCGGCCGGCGATCTCCACGTTCTGCGTCTCGATGTCCGCCTCGACGACGCCCGAGCCCTCCACGTAGAGGCTCTCCTTGAGGGAGATCTTCCCCTTCACGGTGCCCTGGATGACCAGGTCCTCGTCCCCGGAGATCTCCCCGTCGATGACGATGCTCGAGCCAATGATCGTATTCGCCATGAGTGTGTCCGCCTTCTCGAAGCTGTGCGCATGGGGGGCCGTGGGTCGGTCCCCGGTGGATGCTAGATGTCGTCCGGCAACTTCACGTCCATCTCGATGGAGCCGTTGAACACGGCGCCATCCTCGATGACGACCCGCGGGGCCTTGATGTCGCCCGCGACCTTCGCCGAGGCGTTGATGGCCACGCGCGTGGAGGCGTCGATGTTGCCGCTCGCCTCGCCGTTGATGGTCAGTTCCTCGGCGCGGATGTCCGCCTGCACCTTGCCGGTGCCTTCGATGGTGAGGTGGTTCTTCAGGGCGATCTGCCCCTCCACGCGTCCTTCGATGACCAGGTCCCCTCCGCCCGTGAGGTTGCCCCTGATGACGATGCCCTTGCCAATGATGCCCGTTTCACCCTGTGCCATGAGGTGATCCTCGCCAGCGCCTGCTCCGTCGGGAGCGGGGCGACCTGATTATGTCAGAGATGCGCGGAGATCCAGCCGGAGATGTCCTGGAACACCGTCGCGCGGTCCCGCTCGTTGAGCGGCTCGTGCCGCATGCCGGGGTACTCCTTGAACTTCTTGTCCGCCGTCCCCGCCGCTTCGAAGAAGGCCCGCGCCGCCGCCGGCAGCGCCACCCCGTCCTCCTGGCCGCACAGCACGAACAGCGGCACTTGAATCTTCGGCGCCAGCCCGAGCGTCTGGGCCTGGGCGGCCGTGGACTCCACGAACCAGCGAGGCGTGGCGAAGGGCACGTAGAGCGGGTCCGCCCCGACCGCCTTCTGGATGTCCGGGTCGGTGCTGAGCATGTCCGGGGCCAGGCCCGAGGGGACCTTCATCCACGGCACCAGGGTGCCCACCATGCGCGCGGCGAGCACCTTCGCGGCCGGCGGGGTGATGGCCAGCTTGAGGTAGGGCGCGGAGAGGATGGCGCCGGAGAGGCCCTCCAGCCTGCCGGTCAGGGCGTGCGCGGCCATCAGTCCGCCGTGGCTGTGGGCGAGCAGGAAGATCTTCTCGTTGCCCGCGGCCTTGCGCACGCGCTGCCAGAAGCCGTCCAGGTCGTCGAGGAACTCGGTCCACTTCGCGGCGTAGGCGCGCCGGCCGTCCGCGCGGCCGTGGCCCCGGTAGTCGAAGCCGTGCACGGCGAAGCCGTCCTGCACCAGTGCGTCGATGACGGGCCGGTAGCGGCCGATGTGGTCGCCGTAGCCGTGGACGATGGCGACGTGCGCGCGGGGAGCCGTGTCCGGCAGGTCCAGCGTCCAGAACAGCCGGGTGTTGTCCTTCCCGGTGAAGAAGCCTTCGTCGTGGCGGGCCATGAGCCCGGGACCTTAGCGGCCCGGCGCGGTCGAGGGTAGCGCCTTCAACTTGCGCTCCAGGGTGGTGCGCTGGTCCGCGGGCTCGGCGGCCTCCGGCTCCAGCGTCAGCACCTCCAGCGCGCGCTGCCAGGTCCGGACGGCCTCCGGGGCGCGGCCCGCCTTGAGGTACGCGTCCCCCAGGTGCTCCAGGATGGCGGGGTCGTCCGGGGACAGCTCCACCGCGCGCTCCAGGACCTCCACTGCCTTCTTCGCGTCGCCGCGCTGGAAGAGCACCCACCCCAGCGAGTCCACGTAGGCCCCGTTGTCCGGCCGGAGCGCCAGCGCGCGGCGCACCAGCCGCTCCGCCTCGTCCAGGCCCCGGCCCCGCTGCGCCATCACGTAGCCCATGAAGTTCAGCGCGGCGGAATGGTCCGGCTTCAGCGCGAGCACCGCCCGCATGCGCGACAGCGCCCCCGGTACGTCGCCCTGGCGCTCCAGCAGGGTGCCCAGGGCGAACTGCAGGTCCTGGTTCCTCGGCGCCTTCGCGACGGCGTCCCTCAAGAGCGCGAGCGCGTCCGAAGCCCGGCCCTGGCGCTCCAGCAGGATGGCCAGCGCGTCGTACGCCAGCGCCCCGCCCTCCCCCGCCAGCACCTCGCGCAGCACGCCTTCCGCTCGCGCCGCGTCCCCGCCGCGCTCCAGCGCCCGGGCGTAGCCGACGCGCACCTCCACGTCGTCAGGCGCTTCCGACATGGCCGCGCGGTAGAGCGCCAGCGCGCGCGGATGGTCTCCCGCCAGCGACAAGCAGCGGGCCTGGCGCACTCGGGCGTCGGGGAACACCTCCGAGTCCGGGGGCACGCCCGCGAAGTCCGCGGCCGCGATGGAGAAGCGGCGCGTGCGCTCCGCGACGAGCCCCGCGTAGTACGCCAGCCGGGGCTCGTCCGGCGCGTCCTTGCGCGCGGCGTCCAGCACCTCCTTCGCGGCGGCGGACTCTCCGGAGGCCAGGTAGTTGAAGGCCACGCGCACGGCGAGCTCCGGCGACGCGGAGAGCGACAGCAGCCGGTCGAAGTACGCCCGCGCCCGGGTCACCGACCCGCCCTTCAGCGCGGCACGGCCCGCGGACAGCAGCACCTCACGGCTGTCCGGATCCGCCTCCAGCGCCCGGGCCAGCGCGTCCTCCGCCTCCCTCGGCTTGCCGGAGTCCTCGTAGAGCCGGGCCAGCGTGGACCACACCTCCACGTCGCCCGGGTCGCGCTCGGAGGCCTTCGCGAGCAGGCGCTCGGCGCGGGCCGCGTCGCCGCGCTCGGCCAGGACGAGCCCCAGCCGCCGGTAGCCGGAGGCCTCTCCGGGCAGCGCGTGGGCCAGCGACTCCACGACCTTCACCGCCTCGTCGGGGTCCTTCGCGTCCAGGTACAGCTGCGACAGGACGAGGTACGCCTCCGGTTCGCGAGGGCGCAGGGCCACCGCGCGGCGCAGGTGCTGCTTCGCGCGCGCCGTGCGGCCGGACTCCAGCAACACCCGGCCCAGGAGCACGTGGGCGGCGTAGTGCGTGGGGGCCTTCTCCACGGCCCGGCGCAGCTCGCGCTCGGCGCGCTCCAGGTCGCCCAGGCGCGCGTACTCCTCGCCCAACTGGGTGAGCAGGGTCGGGTTGCCGTCGTCGGTGGCGAGCGCCAGCCGCAGCTCGTCCACCGAGGCCCGGTGGTTGCCCTCCAGGTGCATCAGCCGCGCCTGGAGGTAGTGCGCGTAGCTGGCGGACGACGCGGACGGCTCGTCGTCGCGGCTGCTCGCATCCATGGCCTCGCGCATCGCCTCGCGGTCGACGTGCGGGGCCGGGGCCTTCCTCGCGGGCGCGGCCCCCGAACCTCCGGCGGCCAGCGCGAGGCACATCACGGCGGCACGGCTGAGGAGCGGGAGCGGGCGCACGCGGGCTAGTGGACCTCGGGCGGGGGCGCCCCCAGCTTCTCCAGCAGCTTCTCCACCGGATCGCTGTCCTGGCTGACGTCCGCCATGGCGGCCCGGTACTCGATGGAGGTCACCTGCTCCACGTCCGGCATCAGGCGGTTGATGACCGTGCGCGCCGCGTCCGCGTTGCACTCGGGCAGCACCACCGCGAAGACGCCCAGCCCCAGATGGGAGATGGAGTCCGGGTGGCGCACGCGCTTGCGCATCACCTCCGCCATGTTGGGCGGCATGACGTCCAGCTCGCGGTCCGGACGCAGCACCGCCAGCGTGAGGGCGCGGTGGTAGCGCCGGCTGCGGGCCACCTCCTGCTCCAAGCGCAGGAGCAGGCCGCGGCGGTCGAGCAGGCCCGTCGCCGGATCGCTGCCGGTGCGCCGCTGCAGCGAGTTCGTCTTGTCCTGCTGTTCCTTGTCGCCCTGGCGCAGCTTGAGCGCGCGCTCGGTGCGGTTGAGCAACTCCACCGCGTTGAAGGGCTTGGCCATGTAGTCCACCGCGCCCAGGTTGAGCGCGCGGACCTTGTCGGCCACGCCCTGGTGGGCGGACAGGAGGATGACCGGGATGTGCGCCGTGTCCGACGAGGACTTGAGCGCCATGGCCGCGTCCAGGCCGTCCAGCTTGGGCAGGAACACGTCCATCACCACCAGGTCCGGCCGTGAAGCGCGCGCCTTCGCCAGGCCCTCCGCGCCGTCGCGCGCCACCTCCACGCGGTACTTCGAGCGCAGCACCTCCGACAGCACCGCCGCGATTTCCGGCTCGTCCTCCACCACCAGCACGCGCGGCTGCTCGGGCGCGGCGCCGGGCGCGGGCTGCGGCCGGGGGTTGCGCGCGGCCTCCTGCGCCAGGGGCAGCGTGAAGACGAAGGTGCAGCCGCCGTCGGCCGGGCTCTCCGCCCAGATTTCACCGCCGTGCAGCTCCACGAACTCCTTGCAGATGGCCAGCCCCAGCCCCGTGCCCTTGGGCCCGTGACGGTAGCGGTCGAAGACGAGGTGCAGCTCGTCCGGGGGAATGCCCACCCCGTTGTCGCTCACCATCACCCGCACCGCGTCGCCGTCCGGCCGCGACAGCCGCTGCGTGCGCACCACCACCACGCCCGGGTCGCTGGCGTGCTGGATGGCGTTGCTGATGAGGTTCTGCAGCACCTCGTGCAGCTTCACCTCGTCGCCAATCAGCATCAGGCTGTCGGGGCACTCGGAGCGCAGCGACACGGCCTTCTCCGCCGCGAGGATCTCCAGCTCCGCCACGGCGTCGCGGCACAGCTGCGCCACGTCCAGCACGCGGGGCTCGATGGAGAGGCGCGCCGCCTCGCCCTTGCCCTTCTCCAGCAGGGACTCGACCAGGGTGAGGATCTTCCGGCCCTGGCGGATCATCGCCTCCGCGGACTGCTTCTGCTGCGTCTCCAGCGGCCCTTCCAACAGCAGCCGGCCGTGCCCCAGGAGCACCTGGAGCGGCGCGCGCAGGTCGTGGCTGCACACCGCGATGATCTCATCCTTGAGGCGGTTGAGCTCCTTCAGGCGGCGGTTCGCGTCGTTGAGCTCGCGGTAGCGCTCCACGTACGCCAGCTCCAGGTCCTCGCGCTTCTTCTTCACCGCCGTGTGCAGGCGCGCGTTGCGGATGGAGTTGGCGAGCACACCCGCCACCGCCTCCGCGAACTCCTGCTCGTCGCGCCCGATGGACGCCTCGCCCTTGGACACGCGCAGGAAGAGCGCGCCCAGCAGGTCGTCCTGGCAGATGAGCGGCTGCACCAGGATGGACTTCACGCCTTGCGGCAACAGCGACGTGCGCACCTCCGCCATCAGCGGATCGCGCTGCGCCTCTTCAATCAGGACGGGCTGCCGCGTCTCCAGCGCGCGGCGCAGCTCCGGGTAGCGCGCCACCTCGATGTCCAGCTGGACGAGGCTGGGGTCCTCCTGCGTCGCGACGACCGTGGCCGTGCGCGCGTGGCTGCCCTCCACCAGCACCACGGAGCAGCGGTCCGTGCCCGTCACCTGGCCGACCTTCTCCACCGCGATGCGGAGGATCTCCTCCAGCTCCAGCGAGCTGGTGGCCGCCTGGGTGATTTCGAGCAGCATCCCCATGCGCATCCGGATGCGCTCCTCGCGCTCCTTGAGCCTCCAGGCGCGCAGGGCGGACTCCAGCCGGGGCACCAGCTCATCCGCGCCGCGCACGAAGTCGTCCACCGCCAGCCGCTTGAAGGCCTCCGCCGAGCGCGCGCGGCCCTGATCCACCAGCACCGGCAGGCGCTGGAGCTTGTCCGTCTTGCGCACCGTCTCCAGCAGCTCCGCCGCCCGCTTGGCCGTCACCGCCAGGAGCACCACCTCCGGCTGGAGCTGATCCACCATCTCCGCCAGCCCGGTCTCCCGTTCCGTGGATGCGCACTGGTAGCCACTCGCCGTGAGCCGCTCCACCAGCGCGTCACCCGCGGCCTTCGCCGCGAGCACCAGCACCCGCCCCCGCTGCTCAGACGACAACATCTCGATCCTCACGGCGCGCCTCCGCCCCGCCCAGACAGGGAACGACGTCGCGGAAACCCGTTGGGTGCGAAAGAGGTCATGGTCGATTCCGGATCATGCCGTCTAACCCGTCCGCGGGCCAGCAGATGAACAGGGCTCTCCTCAAGCGAGAGGGGTGGGAAAAGGCGCGCGACGTATACCCCGGACCGGTGTTCTTCCTCCGGAATCCCGCACGCGCGTGATGGTCCGATGACCGGAAACCGCCCGCCCACCCCCTTGTAGGGGTGGAATCCCACGAAAACAGTCAGGCTGTCACTTTCTTCCAACACCATCCTTCCCGTCCGGTTGGCGGCTGGGCGGGCGGGCAGGCGCCGGGCGGGGATTTTCAGGGGTTCTCTCGATCAGGACTCCGGGGGAAGGGCCCTGGGACGTGGCCCCGCCCGCTTCCCGAGGGAGCGCGGTAGAGTGCGAAACCATGCACTCCGTCCCTTCGCGCCCGTTCGCGCCGCGGGCCTTCCTGGCCTTGCTGACCCTCTGTGCTTCCGTGTTCGCCGCCTGTGGTGGTGAGAAGCCGGCTCCCATTCCGGACCCGCCGACGGTGACACTCACCGTGCCGCAGCCGAACACGGCGGCCCCGTCGCTGACGGTGCGGGTCATCGTGTCCGGGTGTGACTCCGTGTCGCGGGTGGACATCTACGACCGGGACACGTTCCTGAAGACCGTGCCCTACACCAGCGGGTCCATGGACTTCGAGCTGGCCCAGAATGAGATCAAGTACACCCGCGGGCTCGCCGTCAGCCTGTCGCTCAACGCGCGGGCGACGTGCGCGGACGGCCGGACGAACTCGTCCCAGCCTCAGCCGGCCACGTTCCTGCCGGTGACGAAGGTCATCAAGGATCCGGATCCCAACGGCCAGGTGGTGACGGACTTCTTCACCGCCGAGGGCAGCGGCACGAACGTCGCCTTCATCGGGTGCGGCATCACCACGACCGGCACCGGCACGCTCTACCGCGTGGACTCGGCGGGCGTGGTGAGAAACTCCCTGGAGATGCAGATCCCCTGCAGCGCGGCCACGGTCGTCACCGAACTGAATCCGACCAGCAACAAGCGCTGGGTGTGGACCCCGGGCTTCGGCGCGATCGCCGTGGACTCGAACTTCGTCGTCTCGGGCAAGACGGCGCCGTCCTACAAACTGAAGAACCTGTCCGTCATGAGCAACGGCGACGCGCTCGTGAGTGACGGTCCTACCGTGTCGCGGCTCCAGCACACTGCGACGGGCGGCACCTTCCAGTGGACCTACCAGCAGCCGTGGGCGCCCGTGGGGCCGGCGAAGCAGGTGGCCGAGCAGGTCCTCATCCCCATCGTGCGCGTGCCCCAGGTGTCGACCGGGCTCCTGGTGGAGCTGGTGGTGGTCACGGTCGACGCGACCAAGACGGGGAGCATTCCCGCGGTCAGTGAGCGCACCATCCTGCAGTTCACGGGCGCGGTGGAGCATCCCCCGCTCACTGCGTTCAACACCGACGGCTCGGTCATCTACATCTCCTTCCCCTTCAACAACAACCAGGCGCGCGTGCAGGCGTGCCTGACCTCACAGGACGGCTGCGAGGGCTCGGCGCACAAGTGGGATTCGCAATTCTTCCCCGTGGAGATCCAGGGCGTGTTCCCCTACGCGGCGGGCTCGCGGCTGGCCATCGTGGGCCTGCAGCGCGTCTGGTTCCTGGACAGCGAAAACGGCCTCGTCGCCAACAAGGGCGGCACCTCCGTGGACGCGTCCGGCCAGTTGCTGATCCTCCAGGTCCAGATGGGCCGCGCCACCAGCTCCGAGTTCTACATCCTGGCCGGCCCGGCCCCGGGTTCCTCCGGCCTGCCCACCATGCCCCAGGAGATCATCGCGGTGGACACCGCCGAAAAGGGCGAGCTGTTCCGCTACGAGGTCTCCAGCAGCCTGTCCTGCTCCGTGGATGACAGCGGGCGGCTGTGGATGCGCCTGGGCAACAACCTGGTCCAGGCACTCACGCTGCCCGAATACCGCGCCGTCAAGCCGTGACGGCGGCCCTCAGGGCCTGTCGGCGACGAGGAGCGCTTCCACGTTGCCGGCGGGCCCGGGCACGGGTGAGTCCATCACCCCACGAACGCTGAGCCCGTGCTCGCGCACGAACGCCGTCACGGTGTCGATGGCGTCCTGCCGCGCTTCCGGGTCGCGCACCACGCCGCCCTTGCCCACCCGCTCCGGCCCCACCTCGAACTGGGGCTTCACCAGGGCGATGAGCAGGCCGCCCGGTGAGAGGAACGGCAGCACCGACGGCAGCACCTGGGTGAGCGAGATGAAGCTCACGTCGATGACGACCACGCCCACCTTCTCCGGCAGGTCCTCGTCCGTGAGGTAGCGCGCGTTGACCCGCTCGCGGGAGCGCACGCGCGGGTCCACGCGCAGCTTCTCGTGCAGTTGGCCGTAACCCACGTCGATGGCGTGCACCCGCACCGCGCCGTGCTGGAGCAGGCAGTCGGTGAAGCCGCCGGTGCTGGCGCCGATGTCCGCGCCCACGCGGCCCGTCACGTCCAGGCCGAAGCGGTCCATGGCCGCCTTCAGCTTGAGGCCTCCGCGCGACACGTACGGCAGCACTTCGCCCTTGAGGCGCAGCTCGGCCTCCACGGGGACCAGGGAGCCGGGCTTGTCCACGCGCTGATCCGCCACCACCACCTGGCCGGCGAGGATGAGCGCCTGCGCCTTGGTGCGCGACTCGGCGAGCCCGCGCTCCACGACCAGCACGTCCAGGCGTTCCTTCTTCGGCTTCACCGGCTCTCCTCTCCCAGCAGCGCACGGCCCGCGCGCCGCAGGCCCGCCGCGTCCAGTCCCAGCTGCGTGCGCTGCACCCGCGCGTCCCCGTGCGGCAGGAAGACATCCGGCATGCCCAGGAGCGTCACCCGGGGGGACACGCCCGACGCGGCGTACAGCTCCAGCACCGCGCTGCCCAGGCCGCCCCGCACGGTGCCCTCCTCCGCCACCACCACGTGCCCGCCCGCCGCGGCCTCCAGGAGCGCGGCCTCATCCAGGGGCCACGCCCGGCGCGCGTCCAGCGCGCTCCAGTCCGGCTCGCTCCGCACGGCCTCCAGCGCGGACAGGCCCAGCGGGCCCAGCGTCACCAGCGTCAGCCGCGAGCCGGCCACGCGCTTCAGCCAGCGGGCGCCCGACACGGACACCTCGGACTCCGTTCGCGCCAGCTCCGGCGGGAGGTCCGGCAAAGTGCCGCGCGGGAAGCGCAGCACGGAGGGCCCGGGGGCCTGGAGCGCGGTGGCGAGCATGGGCCCCAGGTCCTCCCCCACCACCGGGGCCCACTGCGTGAGGCCCGGCAGCGGCCGGAGGAAGGACACGTCGTAGGCGCCCTGGTGCGTGGCGCCGTCCGCGCCCACGAGCCCCGCCCGGTCCACCGCGAAGACGACGGGCAACCCCGGCAGGCACACGTCGTGGACGATCTGGTCGTACGCGCGCTGGAGGAAGGTGGAGTAGATGACGCACACCGGCTTCGCGCCCGCCGCGGCCAGCCCCGCGCAGAACGTCACCGCGTGCTGCTCCGCGATGCCCACGTCGTGCACGCGGTCCGGGAAGCGCGCCTTCAGGCCGGTGAGCGCGCTGCCCTCCAGCATCGCGGGCGTCACGGCCACCACGCGAGGATCCCGCTCCAGCGCATCACCCAGCACCTGGGCGAAGGCCTCGCTGTACGTGGGCCGTCCCCCGCGCGAGCGCACCAGCTTACCGTCGCGCCACTCGTACGGCCCCATCGCGTGGCCGCGCGTCTGCTCGTCGGCCTCCGCGGGCGGAAAGCCCCGCCCCTTCTTCGTCAGCGCGTGCACCACCACCGGGCGCGATGACGCCTTCGCCTCGCGCAGCGCCCGCGTGAGCGCGCCCAGGTCGTGCCCGTCCACCGGGCCCAGGTAGGTGAAGCCCAGCGACTCGAAGAAGGCGCGGGCGTTGCGCGTGCGCAGGAGCGCGGGGATGGCGCCCACGTTCGCGCTGATGGACATCTGGTTGTCGTTGAGCACCACCACGAGCGGCAGCGGGCTGCCCCCCGCGTTGTTGAGCCCCTCGAAGCTCAGGCCCCCGGTGAGCGCGCCGTCGCCCACCACCGCCACCACGTGGCCCGAGTGGCCCAGCTGCCGCCGGCCGGAGAGCAGGCCCAGCGCCGCGGAGATGGCCGTGCACGCATGCCCGGCCGCAAGCGCGTCATGGTGGCTCTCCCGCGGATCCAGGAACGGCGCGATGCCGTCCGCCTGCCGCAGCGTGTGCATGCGGTCGCGCCGGCCGGTGAGCAGCTTGTGCGCGTACGCCTGGTGCCCCACGTCGAAGAGGAGCGCATCCTGCGGCGTGTGGAAGACGCGGTGCAGGGCCACCACCAATTCCACCGCGCCCAGCGACGCGCCCAGGTGGCCGCCCACGCGGCCGCACGTGGTGATGATGGCCTCGCGCAGCGCCTCGCACAGGCCGGGCAGCGCGTCCTCGGGGAGCGCGCGCACATCCGCGGGAGACGCGACACCAGACAGCACGTCCGCCATCAGGACTTCCGCTCCACCGTGTAGCGCGCCAGCGCCGCCAGCGGACCGTCCACGCCCTCCAGCGGGCGCACCGCCGCCTCCGCCCGGGCCACCAGCTCATCGGCCATGCGGCGCGACTCGTCCAGCCCCACCACCGCCGGGAAGGTGAAGCGCCCGGCCTCCGCGTCCGCGCCCACCGGCTTGCCCATGGCCTCCGCGCTGGAGGTCACGTCCAGCACGTCGTCGGCGATCTGGAAGGCCAGGCCCACCGCTTCACCGTACGTCACCGCGCTCACGAGCGCCGCCGCGTCGCCCCCGGCCGCCAGGACGCCCATCCGGCACGCCGCGAGGATGAGCGCGCCCGTCTTCATCCGGTGCAGCCGCAGGAGGTAGTCCAGCGTCGCGGTCCGGTCCGCCGCGATGTCCAGCACCTGCCCGCCCACCATCCCGCTCGCGCCCGCCGCGCGCGCCAGCTCCACGCACAGGATGCCGCGCACCGGCTCCGGCCCTCCGGCGAGCACGTGGAAGGCCTCCGTCAACAGGCCGTCTCCGGCCAGCAGCGCCAGCGGTTCGCCGTAGACCTTGTGGCTCGTGGGCAGGCCCCGGCGCAGGTCGTCGTTGTCCAGGCAGGGCAGGTCGTCGTGCACCAGCGAATAGGTGTGCACGTACTCCAGCGCGCACGCCGCGTCCGCCACCACGGCGTTGTCGGTGCTCGCCTTCGCCACCGCGTCCGCGAAGGCCAGGCACAGCACCGGGCGCAGGCGCTTGCCGCCCGCGAGCAGCGAGTAGCGCATGGCCTCCGCCAGCCGCGGCGGCGTGCCCTCGGGACCCAGGCGGTCCGCGCGTTCGAGCAGGAGCGCCTCCACTCGCGACTGATGCGTGCGCATGAAGGGTTCCAGGTTGAAAGCGGCCATCGGCGTCAGGGCTCCTTCGCCACGTCAGCGGGGATGAGTTCGCGGATGCGCTTGACGAGCGCGTCCAGCTCCAGCGGCTTCACGAAGTAGTCGGCCGCGCCGACCTCCATGCCGCGCCGCTTGTCCTCCGGGTCTCCCCGCCCGCTGATGAAGATGATGGGGATGTCCCGGAACTGCTTGTTCTGCTTCACGGCCTGACACAGCTCGAAGCCGTTGATCCAGGACATGTTCACGTCCAGGAGGATGGCGTGCGGCCGGTGCAGCTCGAGCGACGCGACGAGCCGCAGGCCATTGGCCGCGGACGTGACCTCGAACCCCTCGGCCCCCAGGGCCTCGGCGAGCAGCTCACGCGTGTCGCGGTCGTCATCGACAATCGTAATCTTCGGCTTCGACATGCCCGGCCTCCGCCCTTCCCCTGATGCCTAGAACGGGACATCGTCCTCCGGTGGCGGACGCGCCTGCGCGGTCGTCCGGGGGGCAGCCTGGGGAGCGGGCCGGGCCGCCACCGCCAGCGGCGCCACCACGTCCTGGCCGTCCTCGTCCACCAGCAGCTGCTCGATTCGCTGCTCGGCCTCCGTGAGCAGCTTCTCGCCCCGGCGGACGAGGCGGATGCCCTCCTCGAACGCCTTGAGCGACTCTTCCAGTGACAGGTCGCCGCCTTCCAGCCGCGCCACTGTCTCTTCCAGGCGCGACACCACGTCCCCGTACTGCTCCGGGGCGGGCTCCACCTTGGGGTTCTTGTCCGACTTCGCCACGGCCATCCACCTCTCCCCGAGCGGGGCGCGGAATGTAGAGGGTGGCCCGCTAGCAGTCCACCGGGCCTTTCAGGCTGGTAACGGTCGCTTCGATTTCTTCACACCCTCCCAGGGTTTTCGCCCCGTGGGCCGCCAGCTTGATGCCCAGCACGTCCCCCACCACCACGTCCGCCATGGAGCGCACCACGACGCCGTCCCGCTGGCGGAACGTCACCGCGTAGCCGCGAGACATCACCTTCAGGGGGCTCAGGGCGTCCAGGCGGCCCCCCAACCGTCCGAAGTGCGTCTGCGCGGAGGCCAACATGCCCCGCTGCAGCTCCAGGAGCCGCGAGCGCGCCTGGGCCACCTTCGCCCGCTCGGCCGCCACCCGCGCCGTGGGGGATTGCCGCTCCAGCCCCAGCCGCGCGTCCGCCAGCGCGCCCCGCCGGCGGGTGACTCCCGCGCGCGCCGCCTCCGACAGGCGCATGGCCAGCTTGAGCAGGTGCGCCCGCTGCTCCGACAACCGCGTCTGGGGCCGCGCCCGCTGCAGCCGCTCCTGAAGGGCGCGCAGCGTCTCCCGGTGCTCGCGCGTGCGGGGCCGCAGCACGCGCATCATCGCCTCCACCTGTTCGGACAGGTGCAGGCGCTGGTGGTTCACCTCGCGGCGAGGGTCCGGCAGCCGCGCGCGAAGCTGGCCCTGGCGCCCGCGAAGCTCCAGCACCCGCCGCTCCATGGCCCGGCGCAGCCGGCCGGACTGCGTGGCCAGCGTCAGCTCCAGGTCGGCGAGAACCGGGGCCAGCCGCTCCGCCGCCGCGCTGGGCGTGGGCGCGCGCAGGTCCGCGACGAAGTCCGAGATGGTGAAGTCGATTTCGTGGCCGATGGCGGACACCACCGGCACCGGCGAGGCGAAGATGGCGCGCGCCACCCGCTCCTCGTTGAACGTCCAGAGGTCCTCCACGGAGCCTCCGCCGCGCGTCACGACGATGACGTCCACGTCGGTGCGCGAAAGCCGCTCGATGGCCCGCGCCACGTCCTCCGCGGCGCCCTCGCCCTGCACGCGCGCGTCCGCCAGCAGCACGCCCAGCCGGGGGTTGCGCGAGTGCAGCACGCGCAGGAAGTCCTGGAGCGCCGCGCCGGTGCGGCTGGTGACGACGCCGATGCGCCGGGGCAGGAACGGCACGGGCCGGGGCGGCCGCACGCGCCGGTCGCCGATGAGCCCCTCCGCCGCCAGCCGCTGCTTGAGCTGCTCGAACGCGAGCGCCAGCGCACCCTCGCCCACCGGCTCCAGCCGGGACACGATGAGGCTGTAGCGGCCCTGCGGCTCGTACAGGTCCACGCTGCCCTCGGCCACCACCTCCATGCCGTCGCGCAGCGCGAAGCGGATCCGCCCCGCCATGGACGCCCACACCTTCGCGTCGATGGAGGCGTCCGCGTCCTTGAGCGTGAAGTACCAGTGGCCGCGCGCGTTGGCGCCGCGGAAGCTGGACACCTCGCCGCGCACCAGCACGCGCGGGAAGCGCGACTCCACCGTCTGCTTGATCTGCCGGGTGAGCTCGCCCACCGACAACACCGTGCGCTCCGGGCGCGGCGGCGGGGTGACGGCGGCCGGAGCGCACGGTGT